>DIMS01000019.1 GCA_002425685.1 Synergistaceae bacterium UBA5560
GAAAAATCATCAGGGGAGCCTGTCCCACCTTCGCCGAAAGGCGAGATCCTCTCCGGGGCGTGCGCGAAGGAGGGCCAGGAAGCAGGTTCTCAGCTCTTTCCCCGTTCCTTCATGTAGGCCAGGATGGTGTCCATGTCCTTGTCGCCTCGCCCGGAGAGATTCACGAGCACGCGGCTCCCTCCGGGAAGGGCCGACGCCTCCCGGAGAACCCAGGCGAGGGCGTGGGAGCTCTCCAGGGCCGGGATGATCCCTTCGAGACGGCAGAGCATCTCGAAGGCGTCCACCGCCTCGTCGTCCGTGGCGGAGGCGTACCGGGCGCGTCCCGTGGCGGCGAGCCGGCTGTGCTCCGGCCCCACGCCGGGATAATCGAGTCCCGCCGAGAGGGAGTGGGCGGGAAGGATCTGGCCGTTCGCGTCCTGGAGGACGAAGGAGTGGGCACCGTGGAGGATTCCCGGCGACCCCGCCGTGAGGGTCGCCGCGTGCAGTCCCGTGTCCACGCCTCGTCCTGCGGCCTCCACCCCCACGAGCGCCACCGAGGGATCGTCGAGAAAGGCGGCGAAAATGCCCATGGCGTTGCTGCCGCCTCCCACGCAGGCCACCACCAGGTCGGGAAGCGTTCCTTCCCGCTCCAGGAACTGCCGGCGCGCTTCGTCGCCGATGACGCGCTGGAATTCCCGGACCATGGTGGGATAGGGATGGGGGCCCATGACGGAGCCGAGGACGTAGAAAGAATCCTCCACGTTGGTCACCCAGTCCCGGAGCGCCTCGTTGATGGCATCCTTGAGCGTTCGCGATCCCGAGAGCACTGGTTCGACCCTGGCGCCGAGGAGGTGCATGCGTGCCACGTTGGGCGCCTGGCGCAGCATGTCCTCCTCGCCCATATAGACCACGCACTCCATGCCGAACCGCGCCGCCGCGGTGGCGGTGGCCACGCCGTGCTGTCCCGCCCCGGTCTCGGCGAGAATCCGCCGCTTGCCCATGCGGGACGCGAGGAGAACCTGGCCGAGGGCGTTGTTGATCTTGTGCGCTCCCGTGTGGTTCAGGTCCTCCCGTTTCAGGAAGACACGCACGCCTCCAAGCGCCTCCGACAGGCGTTCCGCCGGAGAGAGCGGGGTGGGGCGCCCCCCGAAGTCGGTGAGGAGGAGCCGAAGCTCTTTCTGAAAGGTTCCGTCCTTCGCTGCGGCGGCAAAGGCCGCCTCCAGCTCGTTCAGGGCCGGAATGAGCGTCTCGGGAACGAATTGGCCTCCAAAGGGGCCGAAATAGCCGCGTGTGTTCGGGGTCATGAGAGGCACTCCTTTTCGTCAGATTCGCCCCTCCGGGGCGAGGCTTCCCGGCGGGAAATGTCGCCGGAGGAATTTCGGGGAATTGCCGCGCCCGGATCTCTCCGGGGCACCGCCATTGCCTCTGCGTTCCATGCTGCGACGATGGCGAAACAGTGTTGCAGAAGAACCGGATCCTTTTCTCCGGGAGCGCGCTCCACCCGGCTGTTCAGGTCCACCGCCCAGGGAGAGAGCGCGTCGAGGGCCTCACGGAGATTTTCCGGGCCGAGCCCTCCGGCAAGGATGAAGGGCCTCGAAAAGGCGCTCCTGCGGAGCAGCTCCCAGTCGAACCGTTCTCCCGTGCCGCCCGTGCGTCCTCCCCGGCGTGCGTCGAAGAGAATCGTCGCCTCCGGAAAGCACGTCGCCGCGGCCGGATCCGCCGCATCCGTCACGCCGATGGCCTTGACGGCCTTCAGCGGTGACCGGGCCACCAGCTCGGGCGGTTCCTCCCCGGAGTACTGAATCCGGGTGAACAGGCCGCTTGCGGCGATGCGCTCCGTCTCCTCCCGCGTCGGGTTCACCACCACCGCCACGGTCTCCACGAAAGGAGGGAGATCCGCCGCGAGGAGCGCCGCCTGCTCCGGCGTGATCCTCCGGGGTGAGGGCGCCAGGATGAAACCCACCGCGTCCGCACCGAGCTCCACCGCGAGCTCCACATCCTTCCGGCGGGTGAGGCCGCACACCTTGATCCGGACCCGGCGCGTCACGGTGTTCCCGCCTCGGCAAACTCTCGGAGGAGCCGCTCCGGCTCCGTCGCACGCACCAGGGCTTCGCCCACGAGCACCGCGTCGGCGCCGCAGCGGTGCAGAAAGCGGGCATCCTCCGGAGAGCGCACGCCGCTTTCGGCGACCACCAGGCGCTTCGTCCCCGGCTCCCTGGAGCGGAGCAGCTCCAGAAGACGCTCCGTGACGGCAAGATCCACCGAGAACGTTCTCAGATCCCGGTTGTTGATGCCCAGAATGGCCGCGTCGGTGTCGAGCACCCGGAGCAGCTCCTCCGGGGTGTGCACTTCCACGAGGGCCTCCATGCCAAGTTCCGCCGCGAGGGAGAGCATGTGCTGCAGCTCCCTTGGATCTTCCAGGGCCGCCGCGATGAGGAGGACCGCGTCGGCGCCGAGAAAGCGGCTCTCGTAGAGCTGGAGGGGATCCACGAGAAAGTCCTTCCGCAGCAGCGGCAGTTCCGTGCGCGCCCGGAGTGCTCGGAGAACCTCGCCGTCGCCGGAGAAATACTCCCGGTCGGTGAGAACGGACACCGCGTCGGCGCCGCCCGCCTCGTAGGCGGCGAGGAGCGCCTCCGGTTCCAGGTCGTGCCGGATCATGCCTTTGCTCGGGGAGGCTCTCTTGATTTCCGCGATGACCGAGAGTCCGGGGCGGGCAAGGGCCTTCGCCAGGGATCTCCGGGGCTGCCGCAGTGCCGCCACCTCCCGGCGTTTCGTGGCGAGAATGCGCTCCAGGATCATGCGAAAACTCCCGGGAAGAGCACCGCTCTGCGGGAGAGGCCGGGCCGCGCCGCGCACTCCTGCGCCGGCACGGAACCCATGAAACAGGGGTCTCTGAAGGCGTCCTCCCCGGTGGATTTCGGGAGGGACGCGGTGGAGAGGGCCTCCTGCCGTGCGGAGGTTCCGTCGCCCCGGGGCTCGGAGGAGGAGCCCTTTCCGACGGAAAGGGTCGCGGCGAGCCGGTCGAGGACGCGCTTCGCCTCGCCGGAATCGATGCTTGTCGCGGCTTTTCCGAGGGCCTTTTTCCAGCGGTCGGCTCTGGTCTCCGGAGTGGTGTCGTCATCGTTCAGGAGGAACGCCGCCGCTGCGTTGAGGAGCACCGCGTCCCGCCTGGGGCCGGGCGTTCCCCGGAGCACGTCGAGAAGAAGGCGTGCGTTTTCCTCGGGGGTGCCGCCCCGGAGTTCCTCCAGGGAACAGCGGGAGAGGCCGAGATCCTCCGGGGTGAGGTCGTATTCCTCAATGCGGCCGTTTCGCAGTTCCGCCACGTGAGTGGTCCCAGTAAGAGAAAGTTCGTCCAGGCCGTCTGCGCCGTGCACCACCAGCGCTCCCCGGAGGCCGAAATCGGCGAGGACCTCCGCGAGGGGGCGGACCAGGTGGGGCGCGTAGACCCCAAGAACCTGATGCGTGGCTCCCGCAGGGTTCGCGAGAGGGCCGAGAAGGTTGAAGAGGGTCCGCATGCCCAGTCCCTTGCGCACTGCCGCCACGTTCTTCATGGCGCCGTGGAAGAGAGGAGCGAAGAGGAAGGTCATGCCTGCCGCGTCAAGGCAGCTCAGAACCTCCTCGGGGGAGCCGGGAAAGGTCACGCCGAGCTTTTCCAGCACATCCGCGCTGCCACAGGTGCTCGAAACGGAGCGGTTCCCGTGCTTTGCCACGGGAAGGCCGCCCCCCGCCACGACGAAGGCCGCGGCGGTGGAAATGTTGAAGGTCCCCGTGCCGTCTCCTCCGGTACCGCAGGTGTCCACCAGGATTCTCCGTCCCGTGTCCACCCGGAGTCCCTTGTTTCGCAACGCCCTTGCGGCGGCGGCGATCTCCGCGACGGTCTCTCCCTTGCTCCGGAGTCCCGCGAGGAAGCCCGCCACCTGGATGTCCGGCACGGCGTTCTCCAGCATGCAGACCATGGCGTGTTCCATGTCGGCGGGGCTCAGGTCACGCCCCTGCACGACCTGTTCGAGGCAGTGCCGAAAACGGACCGCATCGGGCAGGGGTGCCCCCGGCGCTGCCTGCGGTCGGGGTCTTTCAGTCCCTTTCGGAGACGGAGGAAGAACGTGGGCGGTTTTCTGCAACGCAGGAGCGGAGCGCCCGCAGGTCCGTCGCGGCGCGGGCGGCGTCGTGCGGGGTCTGGAGGCCCCGAGGGCGCAGAAGTTCCGGAGCAGCGTGCGCCCTCCCTCGGTGAGCACCGATTCGGGGTGGAACTGCACGCCGAAGAGCGGATGGTCCCGGTGCCGGATTCCCATGACCTCTCCTGCGTCGGTCCAGGCGGAGATTTCGAGTTCCTCGGGGAGCCCCGCCTGTTCCACGAGAAGGGAGTGATAGCGGCCCGCCTCGAAGGGCGTCCTTACGCCTCGGAAGAGGGCGCTCCCGTCGTGGTGGACCAGGGAGATCTTGCCGTGACGGGGAATTGGGGCGCGGCACACCGTGCCGCCGAAGACGGCGCCGATGCACTGATGCCCCAGACAGACTCCGAGAATGGGAATTTCGCCCGCGAGTTCCGCCACGAGGCGGGGGCAGATTCCCGAATCTTCGGGGCCGCCCGGCCCGGGAGAGAGGACGATTCGATCCGGGGCGAGGAGCCGGATCTCCGGGGCGGTGATGTGATCGTTCCGGACCACCTTCACCTCGTCGAGGACGGAAAGATACGCCACCAGGTTGTACGTGAAGGAATCGTAATTGTCGATGAGCAGAATCATGACCGGTCGCCTCCTTGTGCGGCAGTCTCCAGGGGTGCGGCGACGATCTCCGCGTCGCCGAGGGCGCAGAGTAGCGCCCGTGCCTTGTTCAGCGTCTCCTCGTACTCCGCGTCGGGATCCGAATCGGCCACGATGCCCGCCCCGGCCTGGAGCCGAAGGATGTTCTCCCTGATCACGAAGGTGCGGATGGCGATGCAGGTGTCCAGATTGCCCCGGAAATCCACGTATCCCACGCCTCCGGCGTAGACGCCCCGGAACAGCCCCTCCAGATCGGCGATGATCTCCATGGCGCGGATCTTGGGCGCTCCCGAGACGGTCCCCGCGGGAAAGCTCGCCCGAAGGGCGTCGAGGGCGTCCTGGTCGTCCCGGAGGACGCCCTCCACCTGGGAGACGAGGTGCATGACCCGGGCGAAGCGCTCCACCTCCAGATACTCGGACACGACCACGCTTTCGGGACGGCAGATCCGGGCCAGGTCGTTCCGGGCGAGATCCACGAGCATCACGTGTTCCGCCCGCTCCTTCTCGTCCTTCCGGAGTTCCGCCTCAAGCGCCCGGTCCTCCCGAGGCGTGGCGCCCCGCCTTCGCGTTCCCGCGAGAGGACGGGAGATCACCTTGTGTCCCTGGACGCGGAGAAGAATCTCCGGCGAGGAGCCCACAAGGGCCAGCTCGGGGAATTCCATGCAGAACAGATAGGGCGACGGGTTCGCCGCCTTGAGGGACCCGTACAGCGTCAGCGGGTCCGCCGGAGCCGGACACTCGAAACGATGGGAGAGCACGATCTGGTAGGCGTCTCCCCGGGCGATGTGTTCTCTGGCGGCCTGCACCATCTCTCCGAAACGCTTCCTCGAAACGGAAGGGACCAGGCGTACCGGGCCGGTTTTTCCGCAAGGTGCCCCGTGCGCCGACGGTGCGGGCTCGGGGGCGGCAAACAGTTTTTCGAGAGCGGCGAGGCGGTGGCGGGCATTTTCGTAGCTCCGCCGAAAACGCGCCACATCCTCCGCGGCGTTTTCTCCCCGCGGTTCGGGAGGCTCCGTCAGGACGAGAAGCGTGAGGGAATGCTCCACCGCGTCCGTCACCGCCACGATCCCGGGCACAAAGAGGACCGACGCGGGATGGTCCGGAGAGGGCAGCCTTTTCCCGGGTTGGTCGTGAAAGAGGTCTTCCCAGAGTTCCGCCATCTCGTAGCCGAAGAAGCCCACCACGCCGCCGCAGAAGGGGGGCAGCGTTCCGTCGTCGTAGAGACGCACGCCTGCCAGAAAGGAGCGTAGCGTCTCCAGGAGGTCCGCTCCGGGAAGCAGGGATTCCCGCCCCTCCGCGTCGGTTTCGGCCACGCCTTCCGGAACGGCCCGGAAGATCCGCAGCGGCGCCGCGCCGAGAAGAGCGTAGCGCCCGCCATGGAGGTCGCGTCCGTCCCCTTCGAGGAGAAAAACGCTACTGTCCAGAGTTCGGAGTCTCTCGTACACATTCTCCGGGGACATTTCTCCGAGGGGGAGCCGGAGGGCGAGGGGGATCAGGGAATACTCTCCGGCGAGAGCGCAATACTCCTCCGCGCCTGCTCCCGCCCCCCCTTCTTCCGTCCGCTGCAACGCACCCTCCGCCCGGAAAAACGACTCCTTTCCATCGGGGAAAGGCGTCGCGGTTCTGGATTGCCTCATGTCAGCTCTCTCCTTTCGAAATCTCCGGGATGCGGGCGTTCCGCCTCCGCACCCCTTCTCTGCTCTGCTGTTCTCGCATCCCCCTCGGGGAAATGTCCGCTCGGAATTCTGCCGATCCAAAATACAAACGGAGGGAAGACATCCTCGCGGCGTCTTCCCTCCGTTTTGCAGTGCAAACAGAAAAGGCCGCGAAGAAGATCCCTGAAAAGGGACCTGCCTCCACGGCCTTTTCGAACGCTTCGGATCACCCTTGGGTGATCGGCGCTATGGCGTTCGCTTTATCGGCTCGGGCGGCAGGCTGTTAAGCCCGCCACCACCAGTTTCGAAGAAGAGTCTGTACGTTCACGGAAAATCCTCCCGGAAATCGTTTTGTGGCACTCTATCACGGAGAATGCGGAATGTCAATCCCTGAATGTGGCGGGTGTGGCGGGACAGGGAAAATGTCATCTGTCATTCTCTGTGGATGATGAGGAGCGAGTGTTTCTTGAACCTGCAGGACGCGAACAAAGCGGCGGTTCCGGACAGGGCTGCGAAAGGGGCTTTGGACTTGGGCGACTCATGTGAGGCCGCGGCCGTTTCCATCCAGTCGTTGAAAATCCGGTTCGGGATGGTCCAGGCCGGGGCAAAGAGATGTACGGCGGTGTTTTCCCCCTTGACGCAGCCCATGTTCTGACATAGACTCCATTGAGTTAGATATATCAAACAATCCGGCACGCTTCCGTAAAACACGTCGCATGGCGGAAAAATCCGCTTCGGAGAAACATTCTGGAGGGAGAGTTCATGGTCACGGAATCCACGGAAAATCTCCTCGCTGAAATCTATCGTTTGACCCGGCGGGCGCCCCACGCCCACACGAAGGAGATCGCCGCGCGGCTCGGCGTGAGCATGCCCACCGTATCGGCGAAGATCATCCGGTTGGCTGAGGATGGGTACGTGAACCACGCGTGGCGCAGGGGCGTGACCCTCACCGAGGAGGGGCTATGTCTCGCGCTTCGGGTACTGCGACGGCACCGCCTGCTGGAGACATTTCTCGTGGAGATGCTCCATCTCTCAATCGACGAGGTGGACGAAGAAGCACACCGGCTGGAGCACGTCGTTTCCGACCGGCTGCTCGATGCTCTCGACGCGGCGCTGGGATATCCCGAAACGGACCCCCACGGCCACCCCATTCCCACGGGAGCGGGACACATGGCGGATCCCGAGTATGGATGGCTCTCCGACGCTTTGGCGGGAGAGCGAGTGCTCGTGCGCCAGGTGAGCGACCGTGACCGGGATCATCTGTGCTATCTGAGGAAACTCGGCGTTGTTCCCGGGGTGGTTCTCTCGGTCCTGGAAAGGGCACCTTTCAACGGGCCGCTCACGCTCGGCATCGATGAAAGGGCCGTGGTTCTCGCTCACGTCATGGCGAAGACGATTGCCGTTACGGTTGTCGGTGAGGTGTGCCCCGAAGAGGGGCGCTGCCCGGAAGAAAAGGAGAGACGGACGGAGGTTGTGGTAAATGGGTGCGACATGGGAGGCATGGAAGGCTCGGATGGAGACGCTGCCTGAGGACAGGTGTTCCTTGGAGAAGTGGCTGTTTCTTCAGGTGGCGGGTGTTCTTTTCGCAGGAAAGGCGGGGGAGCTGCTCACCCTTGGAGTCGGTCCGTGCCGATGGGAACTCCGGAGGCAGATCGATCGGGCCCAAGCGCTCGCGCACGCCTGGGGATGTTCTTTCGCGGAGTTGACCCGGGAGGAGTGTTGCGCCCGGGTTGTCATCTACGCCTCGGCGGCTGTGCGAAAGGCGCTTTCCGAGACGCCCCCGTGGGTCTTCGAGAAAATTGGCTACGCCGGGGACCTCGACGGAGAGGCCTTCCTCGCCGAAGTGGGACGGCGCTGGCAGCAGAGCGGGCGGATTCCCCACGAGGTCGGATTGGCGCTTGGCTATCCCGTCAAGGACGTCCTCGGGTTTATGGGCCTGGTCTCTCTTCCAGGGGCAGGCGGATGCGGCTGGAGGATCTTCGGAGACCCCGGTCCGTCGTTGCGGCGCAGCCGCCGTTACGCCCTTGCCCGAGAGCGGGCGGTCGCCTTTCTGGGCGATGCCGGCCGAAAGACGACGGAACGGGCCTTTCGGCCCGCTCCGTCGATGGTGCGTGTTGCGACCTGACGCTTACGCCTTGGAGATGGCGCCCACGGGGCAATGGGGAACACAGCGGACAGCGGAAAGATTGGTGCAGTCGTTGCAAAGGTTCCGGTCGATGACGTAACTCTTCCCGTGTTCCGCGATGGAGATCGCGTTTCGGGGACACTGAGGACGACACGCGTCGCAGAGGACACAGTTCTCGCTGATCTGATGAGCCAAGGTGAACGCCTCCTTTTTTGAATGACCCTTGAGCATGGTCTGAGGGTACAAAATAAGGGGTTGTCAGTCAATAAAAATTTTAAAAATAAAGGTCTCTCTTTCGAGAATGAGGAGGTCCTCTCTGCGTTTTCACGTCCTCCGAAACGGCACTTTTGTCCGCCGGGACCGAGCCGCCGGAGGAGGACAGGCAAAGGAGGTGACGAACATGTAGCGTTTCGTGTCTCATCGCAGTTCTCGGTCGATCGTTGCCGGATCCGCGGGATTTTCGGAAAGAATGCATGAAGGAGGCCGCCATGGCGAAGACAGTCGTGATATTCGGATCAACCACGGGAAACACGGAGTTCGCGGCAGGAAAGATCGGAAGTGCCTTCGGGGAGGCGGAGCTCAAGGCGGTGAGCGCGAAGGCGCTTGAAGAGGCGAAGGAGTATGATCTCCTCATCCTCGGTGCCTCCACGTGGGGGTACGGAGAGCTTCAGGACGACTGGGTATCGGTCGTCAAGGATCTGGAAAAGCTCGATCTGAAAGGCAAGAAGGTGGCCCTGTTCGGCACGGGCGATCAAAGCTGCTATCCCGATACGTTTGTGGATGCCCTGGGCCTTCTCTACGAGGCACTGAAGAACTCCGGGGCCGAATTCGTCGGGGAATGGCCCACGGAGGGATACGAGCATTCCGGCTCAAAGGCCGTGAAGGACGGAAAGTTCGTCGGATTGGCCCTGGACGAGAACAACCAGCCCGACGAAACGGAAGCGAGAATACGAGCTTGGGTTGCGCAGGTGAAAGCTCAGGCTGGAATCTAGAGGAGTGCCGCGGTCACGTTCCTTTCAACGGCTGGGCTCTCCGGAACATGCGAAGAACGGGGCGGCGTAGAAGTGAAGGTGGAATGATGCTCCGAGTGACAACGCCCCGGAGGCATCGATCGCATGCGGAGGTGTCGTCCTTGAAAAAAGCGGCACCGAACGATGACGCCGTGGATCGAGCGCCGCAAAAGAACGGAGAAACTCGTCGGAAGGATGTCCGGACGATGGGGTGCGGCAGAGGGACGTGACGCGGAAGACGATGATGAGAACGCGAGAACGAGAAGGAG
>DIMS01000058.1:0-7153 GCA_002425685.1 Synergistaceae bacterium UBA5560
CCCCACGTGCGTGGGGACGATACTGAAAAAAACCTGTATTTACGGTACCCGGACGAGAAAAAGCCCCTCGAAGTCTTCTACCGAGCGCGCCGTTTCTCCCCAACTCCGAACACGAAAACCCTGCTCATTGTCGCTCGAATATACCATCACACAACCGCCTCCCCTAGCTTGCCCGCAGGCTTTTTCCCAGAGTTTATCGCGCACCATGGCTGAAACCCTCCCCACAAAAACTCCCGCTTTCGGTTCCAGAAACCATCGTGTTAATTCACCCCGCAACCCAGGCGGCACACGCTCAAGGATCAGAACAACCATCGTTTGCCTCCGTTTCATCAGTCTCCAACAGATAGGCGCACCCGCCCTCCACTTCTCCCATCACGGGGTCCCACAAAGAGCCCGGGGCGGCGGCGTCCTGGTCGGACAGGCCATCACTGGTCGCTCCTTTCTTTGGCAACATCAGCGCTTTCTGAATGTCGGGAATGATTCTCTCCAGAAGCCTTGTTGACACAAACAGGTCACGGCACGAGATGCGTACACGTCGTTCCAGCCCGTCTTTCTCTTCCGCTGCCGCTCGAAATGCCACTGGAATAGTAATTTCCGCCTTGTAAAGATCGGCGACATCATAAACGAAGGACAGCATTTTTCCGGTGTGGATGAAACCGAGCGCGGGTGAGAATCCCGCCGAGATAATAGCCGCATGGCAGATGCCGTAAAGACACGAATTAGCCGCCGACAAAGCCCTGTTCACCGGGTCCGCATCAATCCACTTGTCACGCCGGTAGCTGCGGCCTGACCAAGGCACCCCGGTTTCCCGGGCGGCCTGGGCATAAGCATCCCGGACACGAACGCCTTCCATCCCGCGGATCTGGCGCAGAGTCAGCTCCGGATCGAACGTCTCGGCAAACCGCAACTGGTACAAACGGTGCACGACCTTCAAACGAAGGTCCGCGTCCGCCCAAGCCCGCGCCTGATGCAGAAAGTTCGCTGCGCTACGCGTCTCGCCCATGCCCACTGCGTAGAACCGGACTCCCTCTTCGCCGCACCAGACCACCAGACAACCATGGTCCGCCAGCACAGAAATTGCGGCATGGGTGACGGAGACGCCGGGGCCAAGCATGAGCAGCGCCAGATTGGCGCAGGGGACAGGCACTTTGCCGGATTCATCGTGGATGGCGATGGCCCGGGCTTCCTGGTCGACGCGGCAATGCTCGACATAGAGGTAGCTCCAGCCGTCACTGAACTTGGGCAGAACGTGCAGGTCCTGAACCCTCATGTCGACTCCCCCGAGTCCGCAGTATCGGCCGGCGCGACCGAAAGCAAGCCGAACCCGAAGGCCTTGCCGGAACCGATGCCGCGGACCAGCGTCTGCCGAAAGGCATCGGGATCAGTGACCCGAAGGAGGCCGCCGAAAAGGACCGACCGCAGACGCTGCCCCTTGCCGTTTTTGTTCATATAGATATACCCTGGCTGAAGGGTCGTGGCGTCTCGCTTGATAAAGAACCCTGCTGATTCGGCCCGGCGGGCAAGCCAGTCTATAAGCCGGTCGGTCGGAACGGGAACGCGTTTTCCGATAGATTCTCTTTTCGCATCCGGTGAATGTTTGCTCAGGCGTCTGGTCGGATTTGCCGCGAGGCGGAATCGAAGGCACTGATCTTTCGAGAAGCATGGCTCAAATGATTTCACCTCAGGGGGCGCCGCCAGAAGATAATTCGCATTGTGAAAGGCATAGTTCCAGTTGGGCTCTATGGCGGACTGCACGATGATCACCGCCCGGCCGTTGGGGAGAGGGTCGATGCGGAAAAGAAAGCCCGAGTCCATGGCACGCTTCACGTGGACTTGACCGTTACCAAACTCATCCGGTCTGAATGGTGTGAGAAAGTCCTCATCCTCGGCCTTCCGGGACGCGGACGGAAAGGCCATACAAAGGCGCTGATGGACATGATAGTGGTTTCTCAGCCACAACCGCCCAGGCCGAGGCCGGTCGGGGTTGTCGCTTACGTCGATCAACAGGCAGGACCGGTACATGGCTATTCCACCTCCTCGGTGGCAAGACGCCGACGTCGAGTCTCCAGCGAGCGGAATTTGAGAATCTCGGCCCGCTTTTGAATGATCAGGGCGCGCCAGCGGGGGTCCTCAGGATTGATGCGGTCCAGCCCCATTCCGAGGCCATATTCGAGCATGGTAACTGCATCATGGCACAGACCGCAAAGCGAACGCAGGTCATCCAGGGTCTCGTTGCCCCCGGCCCTTCGGTAGGTGACGTGCTGGACGGTCATGCGCGGGCCGGGCGACTTACAGAAGACGCACAACCCGGCGTCGGCTTTAATTCGCTCTTCGCGGCGCTTCCGATATTCCGCTTTCGTGTAGTCCGCGCGCGGGCGCGGCATGGCGGGGGCAGCCCCCTGCAGCGTCTCGCCGACCGTCGGCGAAACGGTACCGCGCAGGACAAATCTCGGCTCGTGGACCGGTGGATCGAAGCAAACCGGCACGTCATACCATACTTCCGCGTCATCGGGAGCAACGTCACCTTCTGAGGCAGGCCGCCATTCCACAAGCGTTTCCACCATCCCGTTCTGCAGCGTCGCGTCGGCCTTGTGCCTCGGACGCCACGGGATGGCATCCAGTGCGGCGTTCAGGTCGTCATGGCCGGCGGGATTCGTCCATGACTCATCCTCGCGGGGCCTTGCAAGCACCGGGACGGAGGGCGGGCAGGACTTGCGGCCGAGGAAAACCGGCCACTTGGGCGATGCAATCGCCGTGGCGATATCATCGATCAACTTCGCATCACCACCCTGGAGCGCCACGAGAAAGCTCGCGTCGGCCAGGTATTCCCGGCGCGTGATGAGCGTGCCCTGGGCTCCGGTCTTCAGACCGCCCCCAGCGGTTGTCATGCCAATTCCCGCTCCTACCGTTTGGTAATCCCACCACCGCGTGCCGTGCCGGTCGATGCGCACACCCATCACAAGCCCGTTCAGCTCCGCCAGGCGTTCCCGCGCCGCCTCGCGCGACAGTCCCATGGCGCAGCAGAGCAGGCCCAGTATGCCGGACTTGGTCGGCGCGTCCATAGTCCGGCGGATGACGAACTTTGACGTGTCGCCCCAGGCCTGGAGGGGGCCCTCAAGGCGGAGGAAGAGTGTGTTGGCTTCGGTCATTTTGCTGTCTCCGGGGGCGTCCCGGTTGTCTTTATCTTGTTCATGATCTCTTTGACGAAAGCTCCGAACTCACCGAACTCGTTGGCGCCGACCACGGATTGTTCTTGTTCTTGTGTCTGCTTGGTCTTGTCGATCCAGGTCAGATGATGGCGCCGATTCGGCGAGAACCAGAAGCGTTCGGCCTCGATGCCGTAGCCTGTAGCGAGATCGTGGACGTACTGGCCAAATCTGGCGATGCTTTCGCCGATCAAACCGCGTTCGGACTTATCCGGCACCGGATCGGCGAAGGCGTTGGCGTAGTTGACGGGGGTGGCCGATTTAGTCTTGACCTCAACCAGAACTCCATCAGGCGGATTGAATGCCGCGAATGCGTGTTGTTTGCCGGAGGGGTTGGCCTTGGCGGCTGCTTCAATGAAACACTGTACCGTCCTGCAGGCGAGGTCGGCTTCGTCCGCCAGGTTCTTCTTCAGCTGCTCGAAGTCGATGACGAAGTGTTTGTAGAAGCAGGCCGAGTTGAACATGGCCTCGTCGACGTGGGCCGCGCCGGCGTCCTGGCCGGGCACATCGTCGGCAGCGGTGAAGTAGTCCACCTCGTTCACGACCGCATGAGTCGAGATGGCGTGTGCCGCGGACAACGCGGCTTCGACGGTGAAGTTCAAGTCGCTGAAAACGCTGTTCTTGACGACCTCGGTCATGCGCCCATTCAGGGCAATATCGGGCACGAGAGGGTTCTCAGCGATGTATTTCTTGTATTTCCCGACAAGATCCTTTGCCTTGTTTGTTTCTCTCAGATCCTTCGCCATCTTCGAAACTGTTTTCGTAGAGAGGAAAAGAAGCATCTTGGAAAGAGCCGCGGCGTTCGTCCCCTCGTCTTCTCTTTCTTCACCTTCCCCGTCCTTTTTGGTCGTCTTCTTAGTTTTAGGCTTCACACCGCCCAACTCTAAGGCTTCGGCAGCAATAGCATCGAGCTTTAGAATGGCTTCGCTCTCAACGGGTTTTACTTGGAGAAGCTTCGCCAGCTTTTCGGGTGTCAGGTCGAAGTCTTCAGAATGGGCGATACGCGCCAGCAAACTCGCCAACCTGCGTGTGCGGACACCTCCAGCCTTCTCCAGAGCAGCCGCAAACTCCGGACTGCGGCGGATGCTGCGTTTGAGACATTGGCTGGAGATGCGCGCTCGGGTAACGCCGCCGAAGATGCAGGACTTGGGCGCGCCCAGGTCATCCCTGTTCAGATTGGCCGGGCTGTGGTTTTGGATCATGTGAATTTCGATGAGCATGTTCATGCCCTCCTTTTTTATAAACTCGTAACGTTGAGATAAGCTTCTGCCCAGATGTCGCGAACATCGCGTCCGCGGCGGTGCTCCTCGCCCCGCTCCCAGATGGAGAGATCATCGAGGAGTTGCACCCAATCGATACCCTTGACATCCCGCGCATGCGGCACGTGCCCGGCGGCGGCCCGGGCGACCACTCCCAGCGCCCAACGCAAATGCGGCTCCAGAGACGACAGGGGCGAGCAAAGCAGAGCGTCGAATCGCGTTCGGAAGCGCTTGCGGCCGTCCTCGTCGTGCGGTTCGCAGCAGCCCAGGACTTCAGGCAAAGAGGGCCCCGCGCCCGAATCTGGCCGGATGTGCGGGACGCAGAACGCGCCGAAAAGCTTGGCAATGAGCCACGAAGGCTCCCGGCGCGGGGTCGCTTGGCTTTCCGCCCGCAGCGGCCACCAGAGGCCCGTGAAAAGATCGAAACCCTGGAGCGTTGCGTCGAGCGGCTGTCCGGCCAGACGGCGCAGTCGGGAACGCTCGCCTTCCTGCAAGTCCGAAAGCCTCTTGATGTATTTAGCGGTCTGGCTCATTTTGAGCCTCCCTTCCTGCGACCACGTTTGGGTTTGCCAGGAACGGATGCAGGCGTACTTGCGTTCGACGGATGGTCCGGCTCTTCAACCAGTTCTTTGATCTTCTTGTTCAGCAGGGCTTTGGCGTGCTCTTTCGCCGTGCGACGGCGCAATGGCGAGCCCGGAGTAGTAGCCGAAACGACGTCTTGAACAACAGATTGCAGCCAATCCTTCAAAAAGTTCTCTAATTTTAGACGCGCATACAACTTCTGTTTCAAGCTCGCCTCCAGCGAAGGCGATAACGCATCGAGCACAGCCTTGCGTTCAGGATGCTGGCGATCTGGATTCGAGGTACTAGAGCGCAGAACCCCACTCAAATTCTCCACAGCTTTGCGCACTGTCTCAATCATCACACTTCGACAGTCGCGCGGAAGGCAGACACTGGTCGCATCTTGGTAGAGACCCTTATTCGCCGCCGGGCCTGTGATCGTTGTGTACACCGTTTTACTTTCAGTCGTATTTGACGTAAATTTTGCGGATAAAGCACGTCGCCAGAATCGGGTATGCGTTGCGATTTTCGCGCCTGGTGAAGGAAAGCCAAGCGTTGTTTTTTGTGGCTGGCCGCGCTTGCCTTTTTGTGACAGTGGCCTTGTGGCCGTTGCGACGTCATCGCTCTCTTCGGAATCGTCGTCATATCCACTATCCTGTGTTTTTTCAACGAGAATTAAGTGCGGGTCATGTGGCCAGAATTTTTTGTCGTTACCGCTCGCTTTGAACGGAGGCTTCCAATTTCCCGTGAATGCATGTTTGCGAATAAGATGGGTCGTTTCACCACAATAGGAACATGGTTCTTTTTCACATTCTGGATCAGCAAGCCACAGCTTGCGCGATCGCCAGGCAAACACCGCCACGACGTCAAGTTCTTCTTCCTGAGGCGGGTTATTGCATAACCAAGGCGCCTCTCGGTTTGACGGCCTGTTCTCGGGACAATTGAGAGAAAATGTACGCAATAGCGTAGAATCGTGCCTTATTAAATAGGCAGGCGTAGGTCCGTTAACTGCCGAAGTATAGCGACCACCGCCGTAGGCGTTCGCCCAGGAGCAGAACCGGATGATCCCAAGGGCGCAGCACGCAGGGCAAAATCCATACTCTTTGTCGCGCACATGGCGGAAGTGAGCCATCTTCGTTTCAGTAGGAAATTCGATCAACAAATCACCAATGGGACGAAAGCCCTCACCGTCCAACTTCGTTGGTTTGGCTTTTGAGCCCTTCTGTGTCTTAGCCTTCTTTCGTTGATCGTCCCATTTCTTTTGCTTCGCTTTCAACAGGTCGTCGAGAATGGTTTTGTCCTGATAGAACCTCTTGCCGTCGCCCAGCAGATTGAACGCGGCCTTGTTTATCTTCAGTTTCTCCAGCCAGTTCCCCGGTATGCCGGCGCTCTTCTCGTCCAAC
This sequence comes from Synergistaceae bacterium UBA5560, assembly GCA_002425685.1. Taxonomy (GTDB): domain Bacteria; phylum Synergistota; class Synergistia; order Synergistales; family Aminiphilaceae; genus Aminiphilus. The sequence continues at coordinate 6,430 of DIMS01000058.1, forward strand.
GCCGCGAGGGAAGACTTCGCGTCCTTCTTGCACCACATGAGTACGGCCAACAGAAAGCGCAGGAGCGCCACCCTATCCATAGGATTGCTGGCGGCTATCTGCCGAATATTGTGGGCATCTTCCAGTGCTTTGCAGATTCCGACGCGATCCGTCCTCCCACTACCGTAAAGAACAGGTATCCACTTCTCTTCAAGCAGATTGTAAGCCCCCTGTGTTACCGGAAATCCCATACCGTTTTCCTCCTTGGCATGTTGCTGTGGATTTCACGTGCCCGCAGACCACGCTCGGCGTAAAGGGAACGAACCTGGCGGGCGTGGTCCACCGAGCAGGCAACCGCGATCAGCTGATGGAATGTGACGGTCTCCCGGAGGTGCTGAAGCCACTGGATGCTGGCGTCCACGATGGACCGGTTACACTCGGACGCGATGTTCATGACCCTGATTCGCTTGATAGTATCCACGCACCATGGCGGTCCGGAACGGATAGGCATAGACCCGCTCGCCGCGGGCCACTTTGTGATGGCCCTCGTCCACCAGGATCAGGTCAAAGAAATCATTCGAGAAGGCGGGAAGCCATCGGTCGGCCCGGCTGGCCAGTTGCTGAATGTTGGTAATCACAATATTTGGACACCGCAGTAGTAGTTTTAAGTATCTTTCGCAAAAGTGGTAGTGTCAAGTATCTTTCGCAAAAATTGAATTCAGCGGATTTGTTCCAGAACCAGAAG
>DIMS01000058.1:7213-17274 GCA_002425685.1 Synergistaceae bacterium UBA5560
TCTTTTGCCGGTGGGCGGCAGGAAAAGCGTAATAGGTCAGGGTCTCGCCGATTCTCTCTTCGAGGGTCTTCGCCGCTTTTGATAACGCAAAGGGCCATCCTCGTTACGAGGATGGCCCTTTTTTGCGTTGGCTTGCCTTTATATGGGCGTTGCCCTTGTGCCTCCGCCGCTCCCTATCGGGTGATGGAGGTGCCTGCTCCGGTAACCCTGGGGGTTGCCGCAGAAGGGGCGAGAAAACTTTCCGTCATGGAAAAGAGCCCCACGGGAGTCTTGAGGTAGAGATGTTCCACCACACGCCCGTCGCGGATCTCCACGGGGAAAAAACGCCCCTCGGGAGTCATCCAGTGGTGCTTGCCGCTGATGGTGACGAGTTTGTTGCTCATGTGTCTTTCGTGCCTTGCCTTTCTTCTCTGATTCCGACGTTCGGGAAGTACGGAACGGGGCCTTCGGTACGACTCCGGCGTTCCTGGACAGACGCACTTCCCATGCTTTCCTGCAATACAAATGGGCCATTCCGGTTTCCCGAAATGGCCTCATGTCTTCTGGCTCCTCGGCGAGGACTTGAACCTCGAACCTAGTGGTTAACAGCCACCCGCTCTGCCGATTGAGCTACCGAGGAATATCCAAAGGCGTTTCCCGATGCTTCGATTGCATAGATGACTTTTTATGGAGAAACACGAAAACCCTCTGGAAATCCGGTGTGTCTCATTTGGTTGAGTCTATTTTCTGGAGGCGGCACCCGGATTCGAACCGGGGGATAAAGGATTTGCAGTCCTCTGCCTTACCACTTGGCTATGCCGCCTCGGGAAGTTCCTGGAGCGGAAAACGGGATTCGAACCCGCGACCCCAACCTTGGCAAGGTTGTGCTCTACCGCTGAGCTATTTCCGCACCTCAAAGGAAAAATGGTGGCGAGACCCAGAGTTGAACTGGGGACACGCGGATTTTCAGTCCGCTGCTCTACCTACTGAGCTATCTCGCCGATCGGGCGAAAAGAATGGCGGGGCTGACGAGACTTGAACTCGCGACCTCCGACGTGACAGGCCGGCGCTCTAACCGTACTGAGCTACAACCCCGCATACTGCCGTTGCCATAAAACTCTTGTTGGTGGGCGGAATTGGGTTCGAACCAACGACCCCCTGCTTGTAAGGCAGGTGCTCTTCCGCTGAGCTATCCGCCCCCATGCCCACCGACGCGAGGCATAGTATATCGAGCTGCGGCAGGGATGTCAACACCTTTGCGACAAATTTTCCGTCCGGTGTTCCTCGACGATGCGCTTGTAGAGCCGGGCCGAATCCTTGGGTATGCGGCGCTGGGTGAGATAGTCCGTGTAGTAGAGCCCGAAGCGCTTGGCGAAGCCGAAGGTCCACTCGAAGTTGTCGTAAACGGACCAGGCATAATATCCCCGGACGTCCACACCCTGCTTCACCGCCTCGATCACGGCGTCGAGATGGTCCACCAGGAATTTCTGGCGCTCTTCGTCGTGGATGGCGCCCCCCTCCTGAACGTCGTCCCAGGCGGAACCGTTCTCGGTGATGTAGAAGGTTTCGATGGCGTACTCGTCCCGAAGGCGCAGAAGGAGTTCCGTGAGCCCCGAGGGAACGATGCACCAGCCCATGGCGGTACGTGGCCCCGCCGGGGCGTCCACGAGACGCAGGGGAATCGGCCTCGTCGGGTCCGCCACGACGTAGCTGGGGAAGTAGTAGTTCAGGCCGAAGAAGTCGGGCTTGCCCCGCACGGGATCGAGGTCGCCTTCCCGGATTTCGGGCATGCTCTCGGGAACATGGCGGTAGAGGCTTTCGGGATAGCGCCCCCGGAAGAGGGGATCGAGAAAGAGCCGGTCCTCCCAGTCCATGAGCAGTTCCGCAGCAACGCGATCCTCGGGACGGTCCGTGGCGGGCAGGGCGAGGGTGGTGTTCATGACGATCCCCGCCTTTGCTCCGGGTGCGTAGGCCCGAATGCGGTCCATGGCGAGGACGTGGGCACGGTTGAGCGTGTGGGCGGCATGGTGAGTGAGCCGAAGGTTTTTTCTCCCCGGAGCCTGGCTGCCGTTGTAGTAGCCGTTGAAACAGATGCAATAGGGTTCGTTGAAGGTCACGATCAGGGGAAGCCGGTCACCGAGACGGCGGAGCACCGTCTCTGCGTAGTCGGCGAAGTGGTCCGCCACGTCCCGCTCGGGCCATCCGCCGCGGTCCTCCAGTTCCTGGGGAAGGTCCCAGTGGTAGAGGGTGCACATGGGAACGAGCCCTCGCTGAAGGAGACCGTCCACCAGGCGGTCATAGAAATCGAGCCCCCGCGGTTCGACCGCGCCGCATCCCCTGGGGAAAATGCGCGGCCAGGCCACGGAGAAACGGTAGGAAGCGATACCCAGTTCCTTCATGAGGTCCAGGTCTTCCTCCCAGCGATGGTAGTGATCGCACGCCACGTCTCCGTTGTGAGCCTCGTAGACCTTGCCGGGGGTGCGGCAATAGGTGTCCCAGATGGAACACCCCCGACCGTTGGCCCAGACGGCTCCCTCGATCTGGTAGGCCGCGGTGGCCACGCCCCAGAGAAAGTCCTTCGGCAGGGCCTTCAGGTCCAGCGAATGGTGCGTCATGGTCGTCCTCCTTCGTTTTTCGATGGGATTCTCCCCGGTGCTGGGGTTTTCTCCGGCGACGCTCAGCGTCGCTTGTGCTTGCTCATGTCGTAGATCACGGCACCGACGATGATGCATCCCTTGACCACCTGCTGCAGGTAGGGGGAGACGCCGAGAAGGATGAGGCCGTTCTCCACCACGGCGAGAATCATGATGCCCGCGACCATGCCGCTCACGGTGCCGAGGCCGCCGCTGTGACTGATGCCGCCCACGGTGACCGCGGCGATGGCGTCGAGTTCGTACATGTTGCCGTAGGTGGCGTTGCCCGCGGCGGTGCGGGCGGCCATGAGCATGCCACCGAACGCGGCGAGGAAGGCCGCGATGGTGTAGACCGCCACGAGGTTCAGCTCCACCGAGACCCCGGAGACGCGGGCGGCGTTCTCGTTGCCGCCGATGGCGTAGATGTTCTTGCCGAAGGCGGTGTGATTGAGTATCACCCAGACCGCTCCGGCGGCGACGAGAAAGTAGATCGCCAAAAGGGGCACGGGGCCGACCATGGCACGCCCCAGAATCATGAAGTCCTCCCGGAGCTGGCTCACGGGAAAGCCCTTGGTGTACATGAGCGCCAGCCCCCGGGCCACGGTCATCGCCCCCAGGGTTGCGATGAAGGGGGGGATCTTCGTGTAGGCCACGAAGGCGCCGTTGCAGGCACCGATGACAACTCCCACCAGCGAGGCAAGGACCACCGCGACGAACACGGGGGGCATGCCGAACTTGCTCACCTCGGGATTCTGGGCGAAACTGGCCGCCACTACCGACGCGAGGGCCACCACGGATCCGGAGGAAAGATCGATTCCTCTGGAGATGATGACCATGCCGACCCCTAGGGCGATGAGTCCCTTGATGGACCAGGAGGTGAGCATGCTCATGGCGTTGGGCACCGTGAAAAATCCTTCCGTCGCGATCGAGAAGAAGAGCACCAGCAGGACGAGCACGAGATAGAGGGAGTATTTGTTGAGAATCTGCACGAGTCTGTTTTTCATGAGGATTCCCCTTTTCGTCACACCGCGGTGGCGTATTTCATGACCAGTTCCTGAGAGGCGTCCTTCCGCTCCAGAATGGCGGTCTGTCTGCCTTCGTGCATGACCACGATACGGTCGCTCATGCCCAGGATCTCCGGCAGCTCCGAGGAGACGAGGAGGATGGAGTTCCCCTCCGCGGCAAGCTCGGAGATGATCGCATGGATTTCCGCCTTGGCTCCCACGTCGATGCCGCGGGTGGGTTCGTCGAGGATGAGGATGTCCGGCCGGGTGAGGAGCCACCGGGCCACGAGGACCTTCTGCTGATTGCCTCCACTCAGGTTCTGGATGCGGGTCTCGTAGCTCGGAGTGCGGGTGCGGAGACGCTCGTTGTATTCTCTGGTGTCGGTGCGGATGCGGGCGAAATCGAGCAGCCGCAGCGGTTTTTTCACGTAGGAAAGCAGATTGGCGATGATGGTGTTGTCCGTCACGCTTCCCACGCCGATGATACCTGTGCTGCGTCGATCCTCGGTGAGAAAGGCGAACCCCGCCCGCTTGGCGTCCCGTGGACTGCGGATGCGGGTCTCCCCACCGTCGATGAGAACGCGTCCCGACGCGATGGGACGAAGGCCGAAGAGGGTCTCCATGAGTTCGGTCCGCCCTGCTCCCACAAGCCCCGCGAAGCCGAGGATCTCGCCCCTGCGGAGATCGAAGGTGACGTTCTCGAAGGCACCCGGAGAGGAAAGCTCCTCCACCCGAAGACGCACGTCCCCGAGAGGGACGTCCTGCTTGGGGAAAAGGCTCGTGAGTTCCCGTCCCACCATCATACGAATGAGTTCCTCGATGGTGAGGGAAGCCACCTCCCGCTCCCCCACGAACTTGCCGTCCCGAAGGACCGTGACCTCGTCGCAGATGCGAAAGATCTCTTCCATCTTATGGGAGATGTAGATGATCGCCACACCCTGGGACCGAAGACGCCGGATGATCTTGAAGAGCTGGGCGATCTCGGTTTCCGTGAGGGACGAGGTGGGTTCGTCCATGATGAGCAGCTCCGAGTTGTAGGAGACTGCCTTGGCAATCTCCATCATCTGCATTTTCGCCACGGTGAGATTGCCCGCCCTCTCGCGGGGATCGAGGTTCAGCTCCAGATCCTCGAAGATGGCCCTGGTACGCACGTGCATCGCCTCGGCATCCACGAGGGAAAGCGGCCCGAAGCGCCGCCTTGGAAACCTGCCGAGCCAGATGTTCTCCATGACGGGGCGCTCCGCCACGGGATTGAGTTCCTGATGGATCATGGCGATTCCCTTTGCGAGCGCCACGGAGGGATGGGGGATGCGAAGCTCCTCTCCCTTGAAGAGGATACGCCCCGAATCCGGGCGGTAGAGGCCGAGAAGACACTTCATCAGGGTGGATTTTCCCGCGCCGTTCTCCCCCATCACGGCGTGGACATGTCCCGGGCGGACACGGAGGCTCACACCGTCCAGGGCCTGGACGCCAGGAAATGCCTTGGAAAGGTTCTCCACTTCCAGAGTGTAGTCGCTCACGGCTGACACCTCCTTTCCTTCGCTCCGTCGTCACGCTGACGCAGACGGCATTGCAAATACGAAGCGGTGCGCGGAGGACGGGCGAAGCCGTCCCCCGCACACCGAGCACCGGGCAACTCGAAGAATTACAGGTCTTCCTTGGTGACCTTCCGGAAGGGAATGCTCGTCTCCGGGGGAAGCTCCTTGCCGGCCATCAGGTCGAGCTGGAGAAGCACAAGGGTGCGCCCCAGCTTGTCCGCGTCCTGCAGAACCGTGCCCATCATCTCGCCCTTCTTGACGGAGGCCTGTCCGTCCGGAGTGGCATCCACACCGACGACGGGCACGCTTTCGAGCTTGCCCGCGGCGCGGAGCGCCTCGATGACTCCCAGGGCCATTTCGTCGTTATTGCAGATCACCACGTCGAAGTTCTTCGCCACGATGGTCTGCATTTTGTTCTGTGCTTCGGCGCGGGACCACATGGCGGTGTCCTCGTAGACCGCTTCGAGCTTGTAGCCCAGATCCTCAAGCCCCTTCTTCACGCCCGCGGTTCGTTTCACCGTGGCCTCGTGGCCGGGCTCACCCATGAAGAGCACGTACTTGAGACCGCCCTTCTTGTCCACGCCCTTCGCCTTGAAGTAGGCATCGATCATCTCCGCCTGAATGGGACCCACGACGGATTCGTCGGAACCCACGTAGAAGGTGTTTTTGCCGTCGATGTACTTGTCCTCGGGGCGTTTGTTGAAGAGGATGAGTTTTCTCCCCTTGGCCGCGTCGATGATGGCCGGGGCGGAGGTGGCGTCCACGGGGTTGATGACGAGCACCTGGGCCCCCTGGGCGACGAACTGCTCTATCTGGCTGAGCTGCCGGTTCTGGTCCTTCTGGGCGTCCGCGGGAACGGTGGGAAGCCCCTGTCCCTTGGCCTCCGCCTCGATGGCGTTCCGCACAAGGGAGATGAACATGTCGCTGTTGTCGTACAGGGAATAGTAGACCTTCTTTGCCGCGTCGTCGGCGGCGAACGCCGACGCACCGAGCAGCACCGCCACGAGAAGACCGACTGCAACGATCAGAAAAGAACGTTTCATTTCGGAAACACCCTCCTCACATGTCATCGGAATTTCCCGAACCGTGCTCCCGCACCCTCTCTGCGCACTTTCCTGCGCTCAACGGCTCTTCGGGAGCGGAAGAAACGCTTCGTCAACGGAGTTTCGCGAGTCCCTGCGGAACCTTCAGGTTATTCCGTCCTCTCCGTCGCGGATGTCCCCCCTTTCAACGCGGCTGCGTGCGACGTCTCCGCGTCCGTGCAGCACATCCCATCGCACCGGGCCTTCCAGACGGCCAGAAAGCGCCGCCATCCCCGCAGTCCCTCCTCGTCGGGCTTGAAGACACCGCAGTCCTCCAGCCCCTCCCCGAAAATCCGGGCCACGTCGCGCCGAAGGATCGTCCAGGCGCCGGCCCGGTCCGCAACCCGACCAACCCGGGCGAGAAGGTCCTCAGCCCAGGCACGATGCGGAAAATCATCGGCCAGGGAAGCCGGGGGCAATTCCCCGCGCAGCAGGGAGGCCATTCTGTCCAACCCCGCCTCGAGACGAGGCGGGAGAATCGCCAGTCCCATGACTTCGATGAGTCCGATGTTTTCCTTCTTGATGTGGTGTTTGTCCGCATGGACATGAAAGATGCCGTCAGGGTGCGTTTCGTCGCAGCGGTTGTTCCGCAGCACCAGGTCCAGCTCGAACGCCTCATTCCTGCGCCTTCCGATGACGGTGATCGTGTTGTGGCGCTCCCGCTTGCCATGCCACAGCCCCTCGGCGAGAATCCCCCGCTCCGGGTCCTCATAGTCACGCCAGGTCCGGAGCAATGAGCTTCCCAGTCGAACAAGTTCCTCCGAGTCGTGCCCCCGAAGCCGCAGGGTGGAGAGAGGCCAGTGGAGAATTTCCGCAGTGGTCTCCCCAAGACGCCACTGTTCCAGGACGGAGGCCGTCTCGATGGGAAAGTGCCAGACACCACCCTGGAAGTGATCATGGCTGAGGATGGATCCGCCCACGATAGGAAGATCCGCGTTGGAGCCGAGGAACATGTGCGGAAAACGCTGGAGGAAGGCGAGAATACGCTCGAAGGTGGCCTCGTCGATACGCATGGGGCGATGTTCTTCCGAGAGGAGGATACAGTGCTGAGGATAGTAGACGTAGGGTGAGAACTGCAAAAACCATCGCTCTCCCGCCAGATCCAGGGGAATCAGCCGATGGTTGCTCCGCTCGGGAAAACCGGGACGCCCTGCATAGCCCACGTTCTCCACGCAGAGGACACACCGGGGGTAACCTCCCGCGGCAGATCGTTCCCCCGCGGCACGGATGTCCCGGGGATCTTTTTCCGGCTTGGAGCGGTTGATGGTGATCTGCAGTTCACCGTAGCGCGTGGGCGCGGTCCATGTGAGATCCCGAGCGGCCAGATCCGCACGGACGTAACGCGTATTCTGGGAAAAGCGGTAGAACCAGTCCACCGCAGCCCGGGCTCCCTCCAGATCAAAGCAGCGCCGGAAGGCCTCCACCACTTCCGACGGACGGGGAGTGAGGTACCCCATGACGCGGCTCACGAACTTCTCCGACGGTAGATCCAGATGATGCAGCTTTCGTTCGAGGGCGAACCGGCGAAGGAGTTCGATGCTCTCCAGGGTTTCCGAGCCCGACGGATCTGCCGTATCGTCTCCGTCGGGCTCGTCGAGACCGAAGAGGGAGAAAAGGGCATTCGTCGTGGCCAGGTCGTCCAGCTCGCCCAGAAGACCGCAGGACTTCCCCGCGGCCACCAGAGCGCGGATGGCCCGCGTCGCGTCGGCGGTGGAAACGGCCTCGGAAGTGTTCCGAAGGGAGTCGATTCCGTCCTCGACACTCACGAAGCACTTACCCCCACCGTTTTCCGTGCCATCGCCAGGCCGTTTCCACGATGGCATCCAGAGCTGTGTAGCGAGGTTCCCATCCCAGCTCCCCCCGGATGCGCACCGAAGAAGCCACCAGGCGTGCCGGGTCTCCGGGGCGGCGCGCTCCCTTTTCCACGGGGATGCTCTTTCCCGTGACGCGGCGGCAGGCTTCGAGCACCTCCAGAACAGAGAATCCCCTGCCGTTTCCGAGATTGTAGACACTGCTCCTTCGGCCCGAACGAAGGGCGTTCAGGGCCAGGAGATGTGCTTCCACAAGGTCCATGACGTGCACATAATCCCGGATGCAGGTTCCGTCAGGGGTGTCGTAGTCGTCGCCGAAGATGGTGACGGAGGGACGTCGCCCCATGGCCGCATCGAGAACCAGGGGGATGAGGTGTGTCTCCGGGTCGTGGGCTTCGCCGATGCTCCCGTCCACAGCAGCCCCGCAAGCGTTGAAATAGCGCAGCGCGCTCCAGCGGAGATCGTGGGCGACTGAAGCCCAGTGGAGCAGGCGCTCCACCGCCAGTTTCGTCTCACCGTAGGGATTCGTAGGACGCTTGGGTGCGTCCTCCGGAATGGGCACCAGTTCAGGCTCGCCGTACACTGCCGCCGAGGAAGAAAAGACAAGGTTTTCCACACCATGGCGCACCATGGCCTGAAGAAGCCGCAACACACCCTGGAGATTGTTGTCATAATAGGCGAGCGGATCGCGCATGCTCTCCCCAACCTGAATGAACGCGGCGAAATGAAACACCGCGTCCACGCAGTGTTCGCGGAAGAGGCGTCCCAGCAACGTCGCATCCCGCACGTCGCCGTGCACGAACGGAACGGAGGGGGGCAGAAAGTCCCGATGCCCCGTGGAAAGATCGTCCAGAACGAGAACCTCTTCGCCTCGCTCCAGAAGGAAACGGACCATGTGACTCCCGATATAGCCTGCACCGCCACAGACGAGTACCGCCATGGTGCATTCCTCCTGACGTGACCGGAAACAGATAAAGCAGAGAGCCCCGAAAGGGCAACTCTCCCGGGAAAATGTCAACAAAAACGATATTCCTTCCGCTGCCCTACCCAGGAAAATTCTCTTTTTCTTAAGAATAACACCGCGAAAGATCTCGGATCGTCACTCTTTTTCAAAACAAAATCCCATCTTCATATCATAAAAACCCAAATCACTCGCTCACGCTTTCATGATCGGCAAAAGCGTAACGTCCTCTTCAAAATCTGTCAAGGATACGGGTTGGGCGTAGCGGAAGCGGAACGTTCTCGGAGGAAGGGGAATGTTTCTTTATTTGGAGAAAACGTCACTTTTCGGGACACGGCAAACTTGAGCAACCTTCCGAAAGTGGGCACGAGGAGATCAAGGCTGGAGACAGTCTGTGTCGGGAAAGAGAAAAAATATCGCGGAAACCCCAGGCCGAACGACGACGACGCTCACGGAAGTTTGAAGGCGACACCCCTCGCCACATTGAACGAAAAGAAGCGCTGGCCGGACTTTCCGGCAGATTCGATGCTTCCGCCATCCAGACCGGCCAGTGGGAAAAACGGCTTTTCAAGAAAAATCGGGCTCGGCTGGTGTAATAAACTCCAGCGCCGTCGTCTGAGATGGCACAAGCCCTTTCCGATCGCGAGCACTCCCCAAAATCGGCCCGAGAAAACGCCGCACTCCACTGTGCAAGAAGCCGAAACGCTTCGATCCGCGTCCTTTTTTCCCTACTCCGCCTCGTTTTTCACAACCCCACACCACTGATCGATGACAACCCCCCTGGGTCAAGTGCCACCCGGAAGTCGGACAGGATCATCCTTCGACAGGATTCTTCGTCGTTTTTCCACACCATCCGGGTTTTCCGGTCCCCGCCCCGGCTCAGCGATATCCTCACTTGAAGAGGAGATCGGGAAGCCAGGTGACGATCTTCGGGAAGATAATGCACAGGGCAAGGCAGACCAGCTGGGTCGCCACGAAGGGCACGATGGAGCGGTAAATGTCGTTCATGGTGACTTCCTTGGGAGCGATCCCCTTCATCATGAACAGCATGGT
>DIMS01000029.1 GCA_002425685.1 Synergistaceae bacterium UBA5560
TTCGTTTCCCCGCGTGCCCGCTTGTCGCCTTGCCGTTGCGTCTCTTGGTTCACTTTTTTGCGCGTTTTTTTACTTTCCCCTGTCTTCCTTTTTCCTTTTCCACTCCCCCACCTTCACGCTGAGGCGCGTTTCGCCCCGTTTGCCGTTCCGTTTTCCGCTCCCACCGTCTCAGGCCATCTCCGCGTCCAGGGCGGCCCGAAGACGTGCGACACCCTCGTCCATGGCATCGAAGGAAAGGTTGCCGTAGCCGAGGATGACCCACTCCCCGTAATGCCCCTTGCGGATCGCGTGCCCCTCCACGGGATGGATCCGCACACCCCTGGCCTCGATGCGGGAACAACGCTCCGCGTCGAAGACGAGGCCGGGAAAGCGTACCACCAGGTGCAGCCCGGCCCCGGCCCCGGCACTCCTGATCTCGTGCCGCCCGGGAAAGGCGTCGGCCAGGTTTCGGACGAGCCGCTTCCGTCCCTCCCGATAGAAGCGTTTCATCCGGGCGATGTGTCGCTCCACCACTCCCTCGTCGAGCAGGTCCGCCACGATCCGCTGCTCCATCGAGGAGGTGTGGTTGCTCACGTCGTACTTGATCCGCCGGAAATCCTCCCCGAGATGCGACGGAACGATGGCGTAGCCCAGGCGGAGGGCGGGGGAGAGAATCTTGCTGAAGGAGCCGATGTACACCGTCGCGGACGGGACAAGCTCCCGCAGAGAGCTCACGGGCAGACCCTCGAAGCGGAACTCGCTCTCGTAGTCATCCTCGATGAGGAGACATTCCGTGGCCGCCGCGTAGGCGGCGAGGTCGATGCGCCGCTGGACGGAGAGGGTCCCTCCCAGGGGAAACTGGTGCGAGGGAGTGAGGAAGACCGCTCCGGGGCGAACGTTCCGGGGCAGTTCGTCCGTGCGTAGTCCCGCTTCATCCACGGAGAGGGGGTACAGCTCCGTCCCGGCGAGGCGCAGCGTCTGCTGGAAATGGAGGTGCACCGGATCCTCGGTGACGACGAGGGTTTTGCCCTGCCGGGCGAGAAGGAGAGCGGTGATGCAAAGCGCCTCCGCGGCACCGTTGGTGATGACCAGGTCCCCGGGCGAGCAGGAGATGTCCCGGGAGCGGGCGAGAAAGCGCGCGAGGGACTCCCGGAGGGCCGGTGTCCCCTCGGGAGCACCGTATCCCCAGGCGTTGGAGGGTGTCCGGTCGCAAACCCGGCGGAACGACCTGGCCACGGTCTTCCAGGGAATCTCCCGGAGAAGGGGAACGCCGGTGCGAAAATCCACGAGGTCGGCCTCGGCACCGGCCTCGGAGGAGGAACCGGAGGACGGGGCGTCGTTCCGGGGAAGGCCGTAGCGGGCGCCCGGCGCGACGAAGGTTCCCGAGCCGCGGCGCGGCGCGACGTATCCCTCGGCGGCGAGCTGTTCGTACACCTCGAGGACCACGTTGCGGGACACGCCGAGCAGGCGGGCCAGCTCCCGGGACGAGGGGAGCCGCTCCTCCGGTTCCAGGCGCCCCTCCAGAACGGCGTGGCGGAGCTGGCGGTAGAGCTGCTTCATCAGGGCGTCGGCGTCGTTTCGTTCAAGCGTGAGCCAGTGCACGGGCAACACCTCCCGGTGGTCCTGCGGAAAAAACGCAAAGTGGCTCTGGAAGTGGAATGGATTCGGGCGTATTTCTGGACCATCCTACCACGAAGGGACGATGGTCTTCATGGCAACGGCTTCTCGAAGGGACGGCTTCTCGGGAGGCGCAAGCGCCGCCGCGGCGGCGCTGCTCTGGGGGGTGAACTACCCGGTCAGCAAATGGGTGCTGCAGGTCGTTCCGGAAGGACAATTCCTGGCGCTCCGCTTCGTTCTCGCGGTGGCACTCTTTTTTGCGGTGCTGTGGCTTCGGGGGGAATCCCTCGCGATCTCCCGGAAGGAAGGTTTTCGAACGGCGCTCCTGGGGCTGGTCTGCGTCGGCGTGTACAACATTCTCTGGACCCTGGGGATCCACCGGACGTCTTCCTCCACGTCGGCGCTCCTGATCTCCTCGTCGCCGCTTTTCGCGGCGATCTGGTGTCTGCTCTTCCGGGTGGAGCCGGTGCGTCCGGCCCGCTGGGTGGGGCTTCTGCTCGGGTTCTCCGGGGTCTTCTTCATCGTGGAGGCTTCGGGAGGGCTCTTCGCCGGAGACGGCACCGCCGCCCTGGGCAACGCCCTCACTCTCTGCGCAGCCCTGCTCTTCGCTCTCTACGCCATTCTCGCCAAGCCGCTGCTGGCGAACCATTCGCCGACGAAAGTCACGGCCCTCGCCATGGCCTGGGGCCTTCCGGTGCTCCTGCCCTTCGGCCTGATCCGGACACCCCTCTCCCTGTGGGTCCTCCCTCCGGCGACCGTTCTCCGGGGCTTTCTCTACGTGCTCCTCGCGGGAACCCTCGGGGCCTACATCTTCTGGTACCGGGGCGTGCAGCGCATCGGCCCCGTCTCCACCGCGCTCTTCCACTTTCTGACACCCTGCGTCAGCCTCGTGGTGGCGCCGTTCCTCCTGGGCGACGCAGGGTCCCCCGCCAAGTTCGCCGGCGCGTTCCTCGTCTTTCTGGGCATTCTCGCGGACCGGCTGCCGCCGGGCCTGCTCGTGAAGCGCACAACACGCACAAAACCAACAACACGGGAGCGAACGACCGGCCCGACGACACCGTAGAAGCCGCCGTGCTGTCCGCGGAAAACTGACCGGGGTGGTCACATTTCGACTATCCCTAAAGGTCAGATTTACGTTGACGCACCCCCACAGGGCAGGGTCAGGCGCTCACCCCGCCGCACAGCGTTCCAGAATCTTCAGGACAACCCGGAGGGAGTTCTCCGGGGAGGAGACGGAAAGAAATCCGAATCTGCCGTGGATGTCGTGTCCGCCGCAGAAGAGGTTCGACCAGGGAAGCCCCGGCAAATCCAGGGGCACGACGAAGCAAGGGGGCACGTGCTCCGCCTTTGCCCGGCACGCGCCCCCTTGCATGATCTGCGTCTTCCTTAACCGCCCCGAAAAACCATCTCCTCTTCAGGTGTTCTCAGGGGGCAAGCCCCCGCTACTCCGACGCTTCCCGCACGTACCGGGCCTCGACGGCGACGGAGGATGCGGCGGCGCACACCGCGGCCTCGTCCTCCGGAGCAAAGCGGAGGGCGAGACCGCAGCTTCTGGAGAGGTGGCGCGGCGTGGGACAGAGCGTGCACGTCGTGCCGCGCCGCTTCAGTTCAGCCGCGAGACGCATGCCGTCCGAGGCGGTGACGAAGAGCGCGTAAACCCACGGAACGGATGCAAGAGGCACGGTTCGCCGCGACGCGCCGCTAGCGGCGCAGGCTCTCGCCGAAGGCTTCGATGCGGGTCTTGAGCTGCTCTTCGTCGCCCGGCGCGTAGTCCGTCTCCAGGGAGAGAAAGGGGATCCCCTCGGCGGCGAGGCGTTTCCGGAGGCTCTCCTCCTCCACCTGGTAGGTGGTGCAGAAGCTCAGGGAAAGGTTCACCACGCCGTCGGCGCGGTATTCCCGGGCAAGGCGCACCACGTCGTCGAAGCGCGCTTCGTTGGGGGAGAAACAGGCGCAGTTGATGCCGTCGAAATAGCGGTGGGCCAGCGCGTCGAGGAGGGAGGGCACGTCCTTCGTCTCGGAAAGGGCCACCTTCTGCTCGAAGTAGCGGGTGCCCGTGCAGTTCTCCTCCACCACCACGGCGAGGCCGCTCGTCTCGGCGATGGTATGGAACTTCCAGTTGGGAACCACGATGGGCGTTCCCGTCACGAGGATCCGCGGCGCTCCCTTGGGAAAGACTCCTTCGCCTCGGGAGACCCGGGCCTCGCACTCCGCCGCAAGGGCTTCCGTCTGGGCGATGAACCGCTCTGGATCGTCGTAGAAGGCGATCTGGCTCACAAGCAACGCGTCCCGCCCGGAGAGGGGCACGGGATCGGCCTTGCGCAGGGCGTAGAGGCGGTCGAGAACCCGCCGTTTCCGGTCCACCAGCTCACACCCCCGGAGCAGGCCCTCGGCGGTGAGCGTTTTTCCCGTCAGCTCCTCCAGACGCCGGGCCAGGGCGCCGAGTTCCTCCCGGAAGAGGGCGAAACCCGCCGGGCTTTTGCGATTGGGCATGTCCATGACGTACAGGGGTGCATAGTCCCCCAGGATCTCCCAGGCCTTCTTCTTGCCGTCGCAGGTGTTCTCTCCCACGATGAGATCCACGGACTGGAAGTAGGGGCAGGTTTTGGAAAGTTGCGCCCCCAGTCCCGCCTTGACGAGCGCGCACAGGTTCCGGGGCAGCACCGCCTCGCCCGCGGGCACCCAGAACTGGGACCCCGCGCAGAGCCCCACGAGAATTCCATCCAGGGCGAGGACGATCTCCTCCGGGACATAGATGCAGAAGGACCCCACCACCCTGCCCCCCTGCTCCTTGTGGGCGAGAAGTTCCGCAATCCGCAGGCCGTGCACCTCGGCGATGACCATGTTGTAGTAGTCCATCCCCGCCGGGCGGTTCTCCTGTTCGAGGAAGGTCTCCCCGAACAGGACCGGAAGCGCGTCGCAGAGCTTGTCGTGCGTCTCCAGGTCCATGCCGAGCCCCTGCCACATGCCGTGATAGTCCGCCATGTTTCCATTCCTCCTCGCACGTTTTGGAATACAGAATATTGCATAAAAGCATAGCACGAAACCGGAAGCGCGAAAAGGACAGGCGGGCTTCCCGTGACGGACAAGGGGCTTTCCGCTGTGCGAGGTCAGGACGGTCCGAACCGCTACGAACGATGCGTATGGCGGAGGCATGGCAGCGCCTGATACGGGCACTGCGCGTCGAAACCTCCGAGGCGTGGCTGGAACCCAGCCCCTCCCGCTACCTCAGGCATGGGCCTGCCGCTCGAACACAAAAAGGCACTCCTGGAAAAGTGCGGTGCATCGCCGCAGACGGCCGCCGAACACCATGGAAACCTTTTTGCGCAGGCGGAACGCACACAACTCTTTGTGCAGAGGTTCCACAGAAAAGAGCGGCAGAACGGAGGGCGTCGCTGCGAGCAAAGCGACACGAGCCGGTACGAACCGCTACGAACGAGGGCGCCACTCCGAATCCGACCCGACGATCGCGGCGGTCCGAGGCGGGCTTTAGAAATCGGGAGAGGCGGCGAGGACGGGTTTGATGTCCAGAACGGGCGTGCCGGAAAGCGCTTCCAGAGGACGCACCCGGAGGCGACATCCTTCGAGGGAGAGCACCTCCACCCGGTGCAGACCGATTGGATTGGGACGGGCCGGAGAGCGGGTGGCAAAGACGCCCCGGAGCGGACGCGTCGCGTCTCCCCGGGGATGGACGCGCAGCAGGTCCCGCCGGGCGAGGTGGAACCAGGTGAGAACGATCACGCATTGCCCCGGCTCGATGCCGTCAAGCCCCTCCGCGAAGGCGGGATCGAGGTGAATCTCCGCTGCGGGCGCTCCCTCGAATCCCTGGGGAGGGCAGTCCTCCCGGCGCGTCAGGGGCGACCGCACCACTCCCACGGGGCGCAATGCAAAGTCCCCGGCGGCCCCGCCGGTCCCGCTCCGGAAAAAGTCCTCCCTCCCGGCGTCACGCGGGAAGGGACACGCCGTTCCAAGGGCCTCTTCCGTTGAAACATCCTTGTCGTTACGCGTGCCGTCACTCTTGTCCTTCGCCTTCTCCATCATGGCATCTCCTCCTTAGCCAAGAAGAACATGAAAACCTTTTTACGCAGGCTTGACGCACACAACTGACGCACGCAACGTCCTCACGCCCGGATCCCGGAGCCTTCCTGCGTCCGGGCGAAGGCTGCCAGGGCCGCGCCGAGCGCACCGGCGATCTGGGAATGCGGAGAGGTAAGAACGGGAAGCCCGAGTCGCCGCTCGAGAAGCGCCGCGAGATTGCGGCTCTTCGAGACGCCCCCCGTGAAGGCCACGGCATCCCGGGCTCCCAGCTTGGCGAGCATGCCGCAGGCCCGTCCGGCCACGGCATCGAGCAGCCCCAGGGCGAGGGCGGCCTTGTCCGCACCCCCCGCCAAAAGCCCCACCACTTCCGACTCGGCGAAGACCGTGCACATGCTGGACACGGCCAGCGGCTCCAAACCATCGGGCAGACGGCTGAAATCCTCCAGCTCGTACTCCAGGTGGGCCGCCATGACCTGAAGAAACCGGCCCGTTCCGGCGGCGCACTTGTCGTTCATGAGAAAGTCCGTCACGCGCCCCGCGCCGTCGAGGGCGATGACCTTGCTGTCCTGCCCTCCGATGTCGAGCACGAAGCGCACCTTTGGAAAAAGATGCGCCGCTCCGAGGGCGTGACAGGTGATCTCCGTGATTCGGGCGTCCGCCTCGGCCACGGCGTTCCGGCCGTACCCGGTGGCCACCAGGTGGCCCAGATCGCCCCGGGAGAGCCCGCGGGACGCGAGAAGATCCCCGAGAGCCCGTTCCGCCGCCTCCCGGGAGTTCCAACCCGTGGGAATCGTCACGGCGTCCACCAGTGCTCCGTCGTAGAGCACCGCCTTGGTCCCCATGGACCCCACATCCACTCCGGCCACGAAAGACAGGAAGATCGCCTCCTTTATGTGTCGTCGAAATGCACTGCACCGCGCCGCCTTCGCTCCGCACGGCCGCAGGCGCAGGCAGCGCACTTTGCGCTTTTGCGCCAATGGTACCACGCCGGAATGCCCAACCGTGCGCATCAGGTGTGTCAAAAGGGTTTCATGGTCTTCGGCGGCGAGAATCCGACAGGTCCCTGCCGGGGGAGCGCTACCTCCGGGAGGGGGCGGCGAACGGCCGGGGCGCTCGTGTTCTCCCCGCTGCACCGCACAAAAAACGCGACCGGGAGGCCCCATTGCGGGCTTCTCCCGGTCGCGCCCGGTGGCGTTGTTGCCGCCCCGAAAAGAACACGCTCAAGAGCCTCCTCCCTGCGACGTCAAAAAAGGACGCACGCGCTGCGGAAAGCCTCTCGAAGAACTACTTCAGACCGTAGCGGGCGAAAATCTCGTCGAAGGTTCCGTTGGCCTTGATCTCGGCGAGCCCCTTGTTGAAGGCGTCGACGATCTCCTGGCACCGGGGGTTCTTCAGACCGCTCGTGACGTGCAGTTTGTTCTCGCTGAGCGCGTTCTGCGTGAACTCGATCTGGTCGAGCAGCGCGGGATCCACCGCCGTGATGGCACTTCTCGCCACGATCTCGTCCTCCAGGGTGAGATCGATGCGCTCCGCCACGAGCTTCTTCACGTTGGTGAGAAGATCGGGCACGGGATCGCGCTTGAAGTCGGGATTGTTCATGAAGGCTTCACCGTAACCGTAGTCCTTGATGATTCCCACGGTCTTGCCCTTGAGGCTCTCCATGCCCTGAAATTCGAAGGCGTCGCCCTTGCGTTTCACGAACTTCACCTGGTTTGCCGCGTAGGGCTCGCTGTACAGAAGGTCCGCCTTGCGTGACTCGGTCATCCACGTGTTGGGCAGAATGTCGTAGGTTCCGGCCTTCACGCCGTCCTCCGCCCGGGCCCAGGGCATGAATTCCATGGCGACCTCGTAGCCCTGGGTCGCGAAGGCGGCCCGGACGATCTCCATGGCCAGCCCCTGCGTGGGGGAATTGGGGTCCATGAAGGGGGGCCACGGATCGGAAGCCGCCGTAATGGTCTTCGTCTCCGCGAAGCAGAAACCTGCCGACAGGA
The DNA here is from genome assembly GCA_002425685.1 of Synergistaceae bacterium UBA5560. Classification (GTDB taxonomy): domain Bacteria; phylum Synergistota; class Synergistia; order Synergistales; family Aminiphilaceae; genus Aminiphilus. Next base: position 7,623 of record DIMS01000029.1, read on the forward strand.
TTACCACAAGCAACGCCAACAGAATGCGCCGTACCATCCCCGCGTCACCTCCATCACTCTCGGTGCCCGGTCTGCCGGGCACGACAAAAACCCTCCCGCCGCAAAGAAACGATCCTTCGAGCCGCGAACCTCAACCGCAGAGGCGTGCGCCGCCTTTCGCCACAATCCCGGACATCCCCCCTTGCTCTCTTCGGCATTTCCTCCCGCGGAGGAGGCGCCGTTCTCTTCCGGCGAGGATTTCCCGCACCCGGCGTGTCCCGCAGGCACTCCGGAGCGAGGGCCGTTCCGAGAGGCCCGGCCCGGTTCCGCTCAGCCCCGCCTCGACGCGGGGGGAAGGGCCTGCCGTTCCTGTTTTCCGCCGGGCTGCTCCTTCGCGATTTTGAACTGTCCGAGCAGCTCCCGGAGTCCCGCGACGCTCTCGGAAAGCGTTCCGGCCCCCTCCACCACTGCCTCGAAGGCCTCGGAGGTGGCCCCCGCGGACTCGCGGATGCCGCCCAGATGCTCCACCGTCTGCGAGGTGGATTTGGCGATGCCGTCGATGGCCTTGGCCATTTCGCCGCTTGCCGCGGACTGCATGGCCGCCACGGCGGCGACGTTCTGCATCACCTCGTTGACGCCGGCGATCTCGCCGAGGCTGGCGGTGAGTTTTTCCTGCACGTCTCTCGCGGAGGAGGAAACCCCTCCGAGAATTCGTTCCGTCTCCGACGCGGCGGAAATCGCCTCTTCCGCGGAAGCGCGGAGCGGCGCGATGATTCCCCGGATCTCCTGGGCCGCCCGGTTGGATTCCTCCGCCAGCTTCCGCACCTCTTCGGCGACCACGGCGAAGCCCCGCCCCGCCTCGCCCGCCCGGGCCGCCTCGATGGCGGCGTTCAGGGCAAGCAGGTTCGTCTGGTCGGCGATCTGCGTGATGGCACCGACAAGCCCCGTGATGGTGTCCACCCCTTTGGAGAGTGTTCCGATCTTGGCCCGGTTCTCCGTGGAGCTGTTCTCCACCCGGTCCAGGGCGGTCACCACGTCCTTCATGCGCCCCGCCACGTCCTGGGTGAAGGAGGTGGCCTTGGCGGAGGACGTCGCCCCCTGTTCCGCCGAGCGCGCCGCGGCGTTCGCGTTGGCCGCCACTTCCTGGATGCCCGCGCTGGTCTCCTCGACGGCGGCGGCGTTGGACTCGGAAAGGACGTAGATCTGCTCCACCGCTCCGGTGACTTTCTCCACCGCCGCAAGGGATTTCCGGGCCAGGTCGTCCAGGCGGCCCGAGTCCCCGCCCACTCCCTCGGCGATCTCCACGATGCGCCGCACCAGCTCGGAGAGTTTTTCGAGGAACAGATCCAGAGATGCCGCAAGGCGCCCGACCTCGTCCTCGGAACGAAGCAGCAGGCGCACCGTGAGGTCGCCCTCGCCCTGACCGAGGTCCTCCACGATGCCCGTCATCCTTCGAAGCGGCGCAACCATGCGAAGCAGCACCGCCATGACGACGGCAATGACCACGCCCGTCCCGGCGAGAGCCACGAGGAGAATTTTCCAGAAGAGCGCCTTTCGGGCCTCCTCCGCACCGTCCACGAAGGTTTTCACGAGGGCGTCCTTGGTGGCCACGTTCTCCCGGTGGAGCGTCTCCAGGTAGGAGGCGTCCATGCCGATCTCCGCCTTGCCGAGGACTTTGCCGTTCTGGACGACCTCCTTCGAGAAGGAACGGATCCCCTGGCCGCTTTTGGCCGCTCCCGCGGCAACCTTTCCCTTGTCGTCGTAGACCACCGCGTAGGCAAGGTTCGGGAGCTGCTCCATGCCCTTCGTGTAGTCTTCGAGAATGTCCAGCGTGAAGTTCCAGAGAGGATTTGCGGAGATCCAGGCGAGATACTGGGCCAGTGTCTCGCCGTAGGCCGTCAGGGAGTGTTCGCTGCTCGTTCTCTTGTTTTCGTTCTCCTTGTCGAGAAGCACCTCCGCGGATCTCGCCAGGGAAGTCCCCATGTCCTGAAGCCCCCGTGCCGCAAGAAAAATGAGCGAACCCGATAAAACCGTCACACCTGCAACAACGAGAAGGGCGATCTTTGCGACAAGACTTTTGCGCACACGACACTCCTCCGTTTCTCTGAAATGTTTTTCGGAGATTGCCCACTGCATACGCCCCACATCTTTCACTCAGTATAGCGCACTTTCTGGCGTTCTCAATTTTTACAATTCAGTAAATTTCTCGCCTAAATTCCTTTAAAAAATTATTGATAATGAACGTCTTCAACCTCCCTTCTTGCTCCTTTNNCACGCCTTCAACCTCCAACTTTGCTCCTTTTTATTCCATAAGAGTATGTTTTTTCATAGAAGATCTTTCCTCGTCGTCGTTTCTTTTTTCTTTCCGGAAAACTGCCGGCGAAAACACGTTCTTTTCGGGTCTTCAACACGCAACAATCAGGATATGTTTTCATCTTGACAGATTGCCGCCAGAACACTACACTGCTCCGCGGCATTTCAGGCAAGAAACACAGCAACGCCTCTCCAGCACCTCTCCCGGAAGGATTTTTTGTTTTACAACGGCACGCGTCCCCCGAAGCTGCACCGCGGAGAAAGGATTTTTCCGGCTTCCTGATTACGCGCTTTTCTGAATTCTTCCATCAATTTATAAGGCCGTCTCCGGTGAAAAAGCGCAAAAAAGTGCCCCGCAGGAAAACATTTGAAGCAACGGGAGGGATCCATGATGGCAAGGGACCTGTCGAAAGCGGCTCTCGCCGTGATCGAAAAAAGCGGAAGGGCTTTCATCGCCTCCGTGGACGACGAGGGGTTTCCGAATCTGAAGGCCATGCTCAAGCCGAGGGAACACGACGGCCTCAGCTCCTTCCTCTTCACCACGAACACCTCGTCTCTGCGCGTAAGGCACTACCTGCAAAACCCCAAGGCGTCGCTCTACTTCTTCGACGGCAGGTTTTACCGGGGGGTTCTGCTGGTGGGAACCATGGAGGTTCTGCAGGATCAGGAGACGAAGAACCGCATCTGGCGGGATGGGGACGACCGGTATTATCCGGGAGGCGTCACGGATCCGGACTATTGCGTTCTTCGTTTCACCGCAAAGAAGTGCCGCATGTACGAGAATTTCCATTCCATCGATTTCGAGATTTAGCTCACAAGGAAGCAACGGGGGCACAAGATAGCGGCACCGAACATGCCACGGGCACTTGTGAAGCCTGACGAACTCACCAAGGAGAGGAGAAAATGCCATGAAGGATATGGAGCGCTACACCATGAACATGGACATCAAATACGACCATCTGCAGGTCATCGACGTGGCCGAAGTCGTCGACGCCTGCACGGTGACATGGTTCAACCAAACACTCTGCAAGGTGAACACGTCACTCCTGCGACTCGGCGTCTTCACCGAAGGGGCGTTCCACTGGCACAAGCACGACAACGAGGACGAGGTCTTCTTTGTCCTTGAGGGAAGCATATCCCTCGATACCGAAAAGGGAACGTTCGAGCTGAAACCCCATCAGGGAATATGTGTGCCCAAGGGGACACTCCATCGCCCCGTCGTAAAGGAAAAGACGGTGGTGCTCATGATCGAGGAGGATACGGTCACTCCTGTGGGAGATTGAAAACCGAAGCATACGTGGCAGCACTTTGGAGCTGGAAGGTTTCACCCGCGCAACTGGAGGATCCGGTCCTGAAGCTCCTTTCGATTGGCGGTGCCGATCTTCCGGTGGATGTTTTTCAGATGAGTCCGGACGGTGTTGCCGGTGACATTCAGGCTCTGGGAGATCGTCTCGTTGGAAAGCCCCCGTGCAACCAGAAGGGCCACCCGGATCTCCTGGCGCGAAAGTTCCTCCTTCAGCAGCCCGAGATACAGGGCGTCTTCTCCCTCCGCCGGGATTCCCTCCGGGACCGCCGCTCCCGGCGTTTCGCCCGGTGTTTCCGGCCCGCCCGGTCTCTCCCGGTCGTCCAGATCGTATCCGGCGAAGCTCTCCCGGTCGTCCCGAAAGAAGAACTTCGAGAAGAACAGAAGCCCCATACCCAGAAGACTCGCGGTCAGCTCGAAGGAGGTGCCCCGCCCTTCGGCGAGCGCACCGACGAACCCCGCGAGGAGCATGCCCAGGAGCACCGAACCGGTGATGACCATCTGTCCCGTGGTCACCACCGACAGAGCCCGCCCGCGCCCTGCCCTGGTGCCGAGATAGAGAAGCAGCGTAAAGATGTAGGCGCCGAAGATTCCAGCCCCCAGTTGCAGAAACGCCAGCGGCAGAAAAGGATGCGTCTCCCCGAGGGCGGCGAAGATGAGAAAGCCCAGCCCGAGGAAGACCTCCGCACCGACGTAGACCCGCCGCAGGTCCGTACCGGCAAGCCGGGTGAGAAAGAAGCCCACTCCCAGAGCCCCCACTGTGTAAAACGGATCGACCAGGACCTTGACAAGGGCGAGGCTCTCCCCCTGTCTCTCCAGGAGAATGGAGAGAAACATGGCCGAGACGGCGAAAAAGGAGCCCGCCCGCAGGGCGAGGCGCGGCGGAAAGGTTCCCTTTCGGGATGTCCGGAGCGGTGCAAGCTCCGGAAAATCGGGGAAGGGCTCCGGCGGCGCCCACAGGGAAGCCCCCAGAAAGGGGAGCGTCGTCGCCAGAATCGGCAGCAGCGCGGGGAAAAGGAAAGAGACGAGGAGGATGCATCCCGTTCTCACCGCACAGGCATAGCCGAAGCAAACGGCCTGCCGGGGGAAGAGTGCCCCGCAGAGACGCCACTCCCACGCGGCCAGATGGATCGCCGACCCCACTGCGGGGAGACCGAGGAACAGAAACGTTCCGATCAGGGGCACCCCCCTGATCCATGCGCCCCAGGGAAGCCACACGGCGGACATGATCACCGCGGCGCCCCACAGGGCGGCGCGGAACCACCGATCCGGAAGCAGGGCGCCCCACCGGGAAAAGGAAAAAAACGTGCTGCAGAGCACCGCGGAAAAGAAGACGTAGCCCAGGCGAGGCTCCCAGAAGGCATCTCCGACCAGGGACGCGAGCATGGGCCCCTTGAGAATGGTAAGCCACTGCCACAGTAAAATCGACCCAAGACCAAGGACATTTCCCACGTACGCTCCCCCCTTCCGCATACCATACCATCAAGGAGGAGAAAAACGCGACGTCCCCCGACATCGGAAAAACGGGACAAGGAACGGTTTCACCTTCCGCACCGTTCGGTGACGCCGTCGTCGGCGAAGAACACCGAGGCCGCACCGGAAGGCACCGTCCCGTCGGACCTGAGGGAATCCCGAACCCCCCGGATTTTCCGGAGCCTTCGGGTTTCCCAGGCTGCCCGGATTCTCCGCGTGCAGTGCCGCTTCAAACGGGCGGTCCCGCCCGTTTCCGATCCGACAGGACCAGGTCCCGCCCGCCGCCTACGCGACAGGACGGGGCGGAACAACGGCCCGCATGGCCCTCCGAAGCTCCCCGTCGGTGAAGGTGCGCAGCACCGCCCGACCGATGGCCCGGGCCCCCGCCACGAGCGCCTGATGTGCCTCGGACTCGGTGACGGCGGCGGCGAAGTCCCTGGTGTGGAGCGCAACCTTTCGGGGCGTGATGGCGAGCAGGGGATGCAGGGCGGGGCAGCGCCGGCTCGTGTTGCCCATGTCCGTGGAGCCCGACGGCAGAGAGGGCGGCACAAAGGGAATGCCCAATTCCCGGAAGATCTCCTCGATCATGCGCTCCCCCGCCGGATTGGGCACGATTTCGTCGAAGCTCGCCTCGAAGGTCTCCCAGGAGACCTCCGTTCCCGTGGCGAGGGCCGCACCCCGGGCGCAGTCGAGACAGCGCTCCCGAAGGCCGTTCAGGTAGTCCCGGGTGGGTGCCCGAAACTCGAAACGGCACCGGGCGACCTCGGGAACGATGTTGGGCGCGGCGCCTCCCGCGTCGATGACGCCGTGAATCCGCGCCTCGGGACGTATGTGCTGGCGCAGCATGTCCAGCGCGTGGAACAGAAGCTGCACTCCGTTGAGGGCGTTCACGCCTTCCCAGGGTGCCGCGGCGGCGTGGGCGGGCCTGCCCCGGAAGGTGAAGCGATAGCCGTCCATGGCGAGGGAGCGGAAGGCGGGGCTGCTCGTCGCCGCGTCGGCGTGAATCATGATGGCCAGGTCGTACCCGTCGAAGAGTCCCTTGTCCGCCATGGAGCACTTCGCGCCGTCCACCTCCTCCGCGGGGGTGCCCACCACGGAGAGAGTTCCCCCCGCCTCGCCCACAAGGTCCGCGAGGGCCAGCGCCGCCAGCACGGACATGGCGCCGGAGACGCAGTGACCGCAGGCGTGTCCCATCTCGGGCAGGGCATCGTACTCGACGAGGATCGCCACCTGTGGACCCGTCCCCGGGCCCGCCATCGCCCGGAAGGCCGTGGGCAGATCCCCATAGGGAAACTCCACGGCGAACCCCGCCTCGGAGAGAATCCCGACGATCCTGCGACTGCTCTCGAATTCCTCTCCGGACAGCTCCGGATTTGCCGCCATCCAGTCCGACAGGGCGCAGGCCTTTCCGGACAGCGCGGCGATGTTCCGGTCCAGGAGCGAAACAAGTTCCTCATAGCGCATCACGGGCGAAACGCCTCCTTCGGGTTCTCTCCGGAGCAACACGACGGCGCGTCACCGGAGCGAAACACGGGGACACGCACCTGCTCCGAATTTTTTCATATACTATCACCACCACCGACGAGGCCGTACCCCTCTGTCCGAAAACGGCGAGCGAAACATCGTAAAAACACCTATACTCCTTCCATGATGAACGCGGATGCACTCTACCAGGCCCTCAAGGCGCGGGATTCCCGGTTTGACGGACGCTTTTTCGTGGGCGTCACCTCCACGGGAGTCTACTGTCGCCCCATATGTCCCTCCCGCACGCCCCGGGCGGCAAACTGCCGTTTCTTTCCCAGCGCGGCGGCGGCGGAGCACGCGGGGTTCCGCCCCTGCCTGCGCTGCCGCCCCGAAACGGCGCCCTCCGGAACGACCGCTCCCGCCGGAGAGGAAGCCCGCCTGTCCCGGCTCGCCGCGGATCTCATCGACGCGGGTGTCTTCGACGAAGAAGGACTGGAGGGAATCGCGTCACGCATGGGAATGACACCGCGGCATCTGCGGCGCCTCTTCACCCGCGCCTTCGGCGTGGCCCCCGTGGCCTACGCCCAGACCCAGCGTCTCCTCCTTGCCAAACGGCTCCTGACGGAGACACGTCTTCCTGTAACGGATGTGGCGTTCTCCAGCGGCTTTTCGAGCCTCCGCCGCTTCCATGCGCTCTTTCGGCAGCGCTACGGCATGACGCCCACGGACCTCCGCAAAGGGACTCCTGCACGTCCGCAGGCACTGGTACTGCGCCTCGCCTATCGCCCCCCCCTGGATTGGCGGCGCCTCGCGCTTTTTCTGGCCAAACGGAGCATTCCCGGCGTGGAGGCGGGAAACGAGAGACACTACCGGCGATCGGTACGGCTTTCCTTCCGGGGAAAACACCTCGCGGGAAAGCTGGAAGTTCGTCCCGCGGCAACAGGACATGCTTTGGAACTCGCCCTCGACTCGAGTCTTCTGGGCGGTCTGCCCCAGGTTCTCCTCCGGGTGCGGCGGCTCTTCGACCTGGGGTGCACGCCGGACCAGGTGGAGACGGTGCTCGGCCCTCTCGCGGCACCGAGGCCGGGACTTCGGGTCCCCGGCGCCTTCGACGGCTTCGAGATGGCGGTCCGTGCCGTACTGGGACAGCAGATATCCGTGAAAGCCGCACGGACCCTCGCGGGACGTTTCGTCGCCCGCTTCGGCGAGCGGCTTCCCTCCACCGATGCGGAAGTGACGCACCTCTTTCCGCTTCCCGAGCGGGTGGCGGGAGCGACGCAGGAAGAGTTCTCCCCCCTGGGGATCACTTCCCGGCGGGCGGAAACGCTCGTCGCTCTCGCCAGGGCACTCGTGGAGGAACGATTCTCGCTGGACCCCGGCCCCGACGTGGAGCGGACCCTCGACGCGCTGCAACGCATTCCGGGAGTGGGACCCTGGACGGCCCAGTACATCGCCATGCGCGCCCTGGCCTGGCCCGACGCCTTTCCCGACACGGATCTCGCGGTACGCCGGGCAATGGAACGCCTTTCCGGCACCGCCGGGGACGAACAATGGCGCCCCTGGCGTGCCTACGCGGTCATGCACCTCTGGTGCGGATTGGAGGAAGAAGAATGACCATCCATGCCACGACATGGACAAGCCCCCTGGGTCTCCTCACTGCGCTGTCCGACGGAACGGCACTCATCGGACTGTACCGGGAGAGACAGCGCTTCGCCCCCGCCCGGAGCGGGGAGTGGCGGTGCAACGACGCCCGCCCCCTGTTCCGCGAGCTGCGGAGACAGGTGGACACTTTCTGCGGAGGGGCACTGCGACAGTTCACCCTGCCCCTCGCCCCGAGGGGCACTCCCTTTCAGGAGCGCGTCTGGAAAGCGTTGCAACGCCTTCCCTTCGGTGAAACCGTCTCCTACGGGGAACTTGCCTCACGAATCGACGCACCCGCCGCATGCCGGGCCGTTGGCGCCGCGGTGGGCAGAAATCCTCTGCTCCTGCTGCTTCCCTGCCACCGCGTTCTCGGCCGGGACGGCACACTCCGGGGGTTTGCCGCGGGAACGGCGCTGAAACACGCTCTCCTGGAGTTCGAGCGGCGGATTCTCCGGGGGGAAGAGACGCGCCTCGACGACCTGCTCCGGAGCACGAATGGAGAAATGCCCTGTCCGGCAGCACTTTCCGCCCTTCCGGAGGCGGGCCTCCCCGCCGGGCCGCTCGGAGACGGGGAAGGAGTCCGGCCGTGACGCCCCGGAACCTTGCGGATCTGGTGCTGCTGGCGGCCATCTGGGGCGGATCGTTTCTCTTCATGCGCATGGGGGCGCCCAGCTTCGGCCCGCTTCCGCTCATCGAACTCCGGGTGGGCACGGCGGCGCTCTTTCTGCTGCCCATCCTGTTCTGGAAGGGACTTCTTCCGCATCTGAAGCGGAACGCGGGACGCCTTCTCCTTCTGGGGGCGCTGAACTCGGGGCTTCCCTTCGTCTGCTGGGCCTTCGCGCTCCTCACCATGTCCGCGGGGATGGCCTCGGTCCTGAACGCCACCACACCGCTCTTCACCGCCCTGGTGGCGACGCTCTGGCTCCGGGACCGCCTGACGGTCTTCCAGATCGCGGGGCTTCTCGTGGGATTTTTCGGCGTGATCCTGCTGGTGTGGAGCAAGGGAAGCTTTTCCTCCGGCGCGGGCATCCTCGCCGTGGCGGCCTCGCTGGGGGCGACCCTCTGCTACGGCGTGGGCGTGAACCTCGCCAAGAAGCACCTCGCCGGGGTTGATCCGCTGGTGCTCAGCGGAGGCAGCATGCTGGGCTCGGCGCTCCTGCTCCTTCCCGCGGCAGTCTGGACGTGGCCGGCGGTCACCCCGCCGGCGGGAGCGTGGATCTCCGCCCTGCTGCTCGGCGTGGTGTGCTCCGGCATGGCCTACGTGCTCTTCTACCGCCTCGTGGACACCGTCGGTCCGTCCAAGACCGTCGCGGTGACCTACCTCATTCCCATCTTCGGCATGCTCTGGGGCGCCGTCTTCCTGGGAGAGAAGGTCACCCCGGGCATGCTCGGCGGCGCCGCGGTGATCCTCCTCGGCACGGCCCTCACCACGGGACTGCTCGCGCCGCGGAAGGACCGCCGCCCCTGAGACACCGTTTCCGTCCGCGAAGGCACGACACGTGACGCCGCCGCTTTCCACACTCCGCTGAAAGGAATGATCACGCAATGCAAAAGGACATTCTCGACTTCTACGCGACGCCGACGGAAACCACCCGTCTCGGAAAGCACGTCCATCTCGCCGCGTGGCTGACGGACGACGTGCGGGCACTCTTCCAGGTCGTTCAGGGGCTGATCGTCCACGACAGATGGCTCGAAAGATACGGGACCGCGGAAACGGCGGCGCAACACTACCCGGGGCACATCGCCTTTGCGGAGGACCTCCTCGACAGAGCCTTCGTCCTGGATCCGCGTTCCCCGGCCGTCCCCCGCCCGCCGGAAAAGAGGGTCATCGCCTGCTGCAGAGAATACGCCCTTCTCCTATGCGCCCTGCTGCGCGCAAAGGGCATACCGGCGCGGGCCCGCTGCGGCTTTGCGACCTACTTCGCAGTACCCGGACGCTACGAGGACCATTGGGCCTGTGAATACTGGTGCGACCGCACGAAGCGGTGGATCATGGTCGATCCCCAGATCGACCCCTACCAGCAGAGTTTCCTCCGGGCGGATTTCGATCCTCTCGACGTGCCCGACACGCACTTCATCCCCGGGGGAAAAGCATGGAGCATGTGCAGAGACGGCCGCCGGGATCCCGACAGCTTCGGCATCTCCGCCGACCCCGCCCGTTTCGGCCTGGATTCCCTTTACGGCATGTGGTTCGTCAGGGGAAACCTTCTGCGCGATGTGGCGGCGCTGAACAAGTCCGAACCCGTTCCCTTTCTGGTACGTCTCGAAAAACATCTGACGTGGCATCCCTGGCGGCTGGTGCATTGCACGGACGAGGAACTCTCAAGGAACGACATCGACCTGCTGGACAGGGTTGCGGCCTTTTCGGCGGATCCCGACCGTTTCTTCGATTCCCTTCGGTGCGACTACGCCATCCACGCCGATCTCAGGCCGCCCCGGGAGGTCCTCGTCCGGTGAGGGGAATGCCCTGGCGAAAGCCCGGGCTGACGGACCGACGGACCGAAGAAACGCCGCCGTCACGCCCTCCGCGGAACGGCGGCGTTGTTCCCGAAGCGGCGACAGGCGTCCAGAAAGAGGGAATGGAGCGGCCCGCCGCCGTCCAGTTCGGGATGGAAGGCGGCGACGAAGAGGTTCCGCCACCGCAGGGCCACGGGTTCTTCCCCGAAGCGGGCGAGCACCGTCACGCCCTCCTCCGGCTCGTCGAAGCGAGGCGCCCGGATGAAGACGCCCCGGGAGCTTTGTCCGTCGTTCCAGGAAAGAACGCCCTCGAAACTGTCCCGCTGGGTTCCGCTCTGGGGCGCGCCACCGCCCCAGGCGTTGCGGCGGACCAGAAACGGTACGCGGGGGATGCGTCCCTCCGGCGCCGGCCCCTCCAGGCGCCGGGCGAGGAGAATGGCCCCGGCGCAGGTCCCCAACGCGGGAAGTCCCGCGTCGATTCCGGCCGCCAGCGCAGCGGAAAGTCCCGAGGCCACAAGATGCCTTCCGATGACGGTGCTCTCCCCGCCGGGGAGCACCACCCCCGCCAGATCCTCAGGCAGCGGCCCCGAACGGAGGGGAAACCCCTCCGTACCAAGCCGCTCCAGCAGACGGAGATGCTCCCCCCAGGCTCCCTGAAAGGCCACGACGCCGATCCGCACCGTCACACCCCCCGTTCCTGCAGGCGCTCCTCCGGCGCGAGACGGCGCACGTCCGTTCCCGCCATGGCCTCGCCGATCCCCGAGGAAACCCGAGCGAGGACCGACGGATCGTCGTAGTGCGCCACGGCCTCCACAATGGCCTCGGCGCGACGGCGCGGATCCGAGGAGGTGAAGATAGCGCTCCCCACGAAAACGCCGTCGCACCCCAGCCGCATCATAAGCGCCGCGTCCGCGGGCGTGGCGATGCCCCCCGCGGCGAACTGCACCACGGGAAGCCGCCCCGCCTCCCGGCACCGGAGGAGCTGCGCCACCGGCACGCCGAGTTCCCGGGCCAGCGACACGAGTTCCTCACCGTCGGCGGCGAGAACCCGGCGCAGGTCCCTGGCGACGGCCCGGACATGGCGCACCGCCTCCACCACGTTTCCCGTTCCCGCCTCTCCTTTGGTGCGGATCATGGCCGCTCCTTCGGCGATGCGCCGCAGAGCCTCGCCGAGATTCCGGCAGCCGCAGACGAAGGGCACCGAGAAGGCATGCTTGTCGATGTGCACCTCCTCGTCCGCGGGAGTGAGGACCTCGCTCTCGTCGATGCAGTCCACTCCGAGGGCTTCGAGAATCTGCGCCTCCACGAAGTGGCCGATCCGCGCCTTGGCCATGACGGGAATGGAGACGGCCTCCCGGATCTCCAGAATACGCTCCGGAGCGGCCATGCGGGCCACACCCCCGGACTTGCGGAGTTCCGAGGGGACCCTGTCCAGCGCCATGACCGCCACCGCTCCGGCGCTCTCGGCGATGCGGGCCTGCTCGGCGTTCGTCACGTCCATGATGACGCCCCCCACCTGCATGCGGGCCAGTCCCTCCTTGAGCGTCTCCGTTCCCCGGCGCACCCGGGGACACGGCACATCGTCCGTTCCGGGGCACCCGTTTCCGGAGGCGTTCACATCGCATCGCACCTCCCGCGGCACTGCCGCATCTCCGCCCATGCCTGCGCCGCCCTCCGCGCCGCCGTTCCGCTCTTCCCGCGCATGTACGTTTAGGTTCATCATCACGTCGCTCCTCTCGGATCTGTCTTGCGCGACGGGCCCGTCACGCACCCCATTCTCCCCGGGACGGCACAGGAGGAAAAGCGCCAGGAACAGGCTCTTTCGGAACACATCTGGAACGGACCAGACGGGACCCCTCCGGCAGAGATTCTGGCCCCGTTCCCTGGTCTCCTCCGGCGCGGGGTTCCACCAGCGGACCGCACGCACCTTGTCCGGCCGCAGGGAATTCCGGAGCGGAAGAATCTTCTGAAACGCTTGTGGGAACGCCTTTTTTCGCGTAGCATGAGCCCTGAAAGGCTCCATCCACCGCCCCCGCAGAGGAAGGGATTTTCGTGGACATGGCCGGAATGGGACAGGACCCGCCGAGCTTCGCGCGCGGCGCACGGCGTTGCGCTCCCGTACCTCCGCTTCTGCTGCTGCTCACGGCGTTTCTGCTCCTCGCCGGAGCCATCTGCGCCTTGCCCTCCTCCTGCGCCGCGACACTTCTTCCCGGCCTCGCCACCCTCGAACCGTTGACACTCCGGGGACCGGAGGTCCTCGCAGCCCTGGCGGAACTGGAGCGGGATGAGCAGCTTCTCCGGGAACAGGAAGCCCGTATGGGACCAAAGCTCTTCGCGGGAGCCACCTTCGGCGTCGCGGACGAACCGCTGAACGACATCTCCGATGTGACCGCATCGTACCGCAAGGGCACGGTACGCGGAGGCGTGGCGTTTCCCCTGCTCGGCACGTGGAATCGGGAGAAGATCGACACGCTCCGCCGGGAACTGCAGGCCCTCCAGACGCGCACCCACACGGAGACCCTTTTCGCGCAGAACCTCACGGCTCTTCGCAAGGCCTATGCGGTGCTCTGGATCGAGGCGCGGCGCGAGGCACTTCTCCGGACGGCCCTCGCCGAGGAGGAAACGGTCCTGGCGGCGCTCACCGAGCGCCGGAGCAAAGGGCTTCTGCTGGAGGGAGACCGGCTTGAATTCGTCGCGGGATTCGACCTGCTCCGGCAGGAACTCGCCGCGGCGGCGCTGCGCCGCACGAAGGCCATGAACGCGCTCCGCCTCGCCACGGGAACGGAGTGGGAGCTGCCCGACGTGCCGGCGGAACCGGCCCTCCCCGTCGCCGCGCCGGAGGTGGCGGCGACGCTCGAGGAGATCGTCCGTCTGCCGGAGCTGCGCCACCGGGAAGAACACCTGGCGGTGTATCGCAGACTCTTCGACGCGGCCCGGAAAATCGGTCCGGAGGGAACGCTGGAGGTGGGTGTGGCGGGAAGCCGCAACGATTCGGGAGGAACGGGAAGCTCCGCCTATCTGGGCATCACTCTTCTGGAACCCTTCGGCGGAGGCACCGCGGCGAAAGCCGCGGCGGCGGCGGCGAGCGCGGACCTGCGGCGAGCCGCACTGGAGGGAACGGTCCGGCGCATCGGCCTCGAAGGGGAGCTCATGGAGACCCTCGCCCTGTTCGACTACGCGGCAAAGGCTCTCACCACGGCGGAGACGCGCCTTTCCGCAGCCATGGAGGCGCTTCGGGAACGGCGGCTGCGCCACGGCGTCATCGCCGGAGNNACGGTGTCATCGCCGGAGACACCTTCGAAAAAATGCAGCAGGGTCGGAACGCCTCTGTCCGGGGAGCCCTGGAGACCCTCGACGCGGAGGCACTCCTCCTGCAGACCTACATCGAGCTGCTCCGCTTCGCCTATCCGGGCGGCGCCGAAGACGAGCCGCCCCTCCGGGAGGTGCCGCTCCCGGGACGGGAGCGGCGGGAGCGGCTTCTCGCCCCGGAGGGATTTTCCTTCAAAGGCGCGTCCGTCTCCGGGACGGGCGACACCGCTTCGCCTTCTCTGTCCATACCCGGGGGGAACCCCGCGCCGCGAGCGACGCACCGCGCACCCCTCTGGGCCTACGTCTGGGAGGGAGCGGCCTTTCTGGATCCCGACAGCCGAGAGAGCGCGCTTGCGCTCTTCCGTGACCAGGGATTCTCCCGGATGCTCCTCTCCTTTTCCGGCGCCGAGGTGGAACGGCTCGCCGCGCCGGCGACGCGCAAGATTCTCGCGGCATTCCTCGCCTCGGCCCGCAGCCAGGGCGTGGCGGTCTACCTGCTCCTGGGCGACCCCGAGTGGATTCTCCCCGCCTTCCGGAACGACCTGTTCAGCCTGCTCCGCTTCTTCTCGGGCTTTTCCTTCGCGGGAATCCATCTGGACCTGGAGCCGGACTCGCTCGAGGAGGCGGAAACGCGACGGGAAGCGCTGCTCGGGGATCTTCTCGCCACGCTCCGGGAGGTTCGGCGCCGTTTCCCCAAGCCCCTCGGCATCTCCATCCACCCCCGCTACCTGGAGGGGGATCTGGGGCGCATCGCCGGCCCCGCCCTGGCGAAACTCTCCCTCGACCACGTGTCGGTCATGCTCTACAGCACCGACACCCGGGGCGTCCTCGCCCGTTTCCGGGCGCTTCAGGCGGCACACCCCTCCCTGCCTCTGGGGCTCGCCCAGAGTGTGGAGATCGTTCTCCCACCGGAGGAAAGCTACGCCGAACAGGGACGCCGGGCCTTCCTGCGGGCCCTCGCCGCCGCGGACACCGCCGCGGGAGAGCATCCGGGATTCACGGGACTCTTTGTGCAGGCCTGGAAGGATTTTCTCGAGGTCCTTCCCTAGAGCTGCAGATCCACAAGACCCGACATCCCCCGGTGGAAACGGTTCCGCCACCCTGAGCGCCGACGAAAACGATCCGACGAGTGTCGACAACAACGGTTCGACAAGAGGAAGCAAAAACGCCGGAAGGAGGCCCGATGCATGAAGGTGCGCTTTGAACCGCCCCAGAAACGCGACCCCGAGACGGAACGGGGCGTGAAGATTCCCTACGCGCCGTCGCGACGCGCCTTTCCGCGCTGGCGCTGGTATTTCGTGGTGCTCCTCGTGTCGAGCCCGCTGCTCTTCTTTCTGTTCCGCATCGCCGCGGGGTGGTTTCTCGTGACGTCCCCCGCGATGGTCTTTCTGGCCCCTCAGGCGGTGAACGCCCCCCGAAGCGGCGTTGTCCGTTCCCTTTCAGCGCTCCCCGGTGCCCTGGTGGCCTCGGGGGAAGTGCTCGCCCTCCTCGCGGACGATGCGTTGGAGGAGCGCAGACTCCTCCTGGAGGTGGAACGGCGGAACGTGGAGGAGGCACTCCGCCTCCCTCCGGCGCCCCGCGGACTTGGACCGCTCCGGGAGAGCCTCCGCCTCGCCCGGGAGGTGGCGACGGAGGCGGCGGCCACGCGTACCGCCATCGAGGACCTGTTTCGCAAGGGAGCGGCCACGAAGGCGGAGCTGGATGCGGCCAGAGCGGCGGCAGTGCGCGCCCGGGCGGAGGTGCTCCGGGCCGAGGGCGATCTGGCGGCGGCGGGAATCCCACGGGAAAACCGCGGAGAGGGGCGCGGACGCCTGCGTCGCCTTGAAGAGGAGCAGCGCCTTCTGAAGGATCTCGAGGCGACGCTGGTGGTGCGAAGCCCCTTTCCTGGTATCGTCTCGGAGGTGCACGCCGCGCCCGGAGAAACGGTGCAGCGGGGAGCCCCCCTGGTGACCCTGGTGGACCCGGACAGACTGGAAATCCTGGCCTTTCTCGATCCCAAGGACGTGGATTCCCTCGGACGCAGCGGCACGGCCCGGGTGCGTTTTCCCGGAGGCGCCTCGGTGGAGGTGACGCTCCTCGAACGCCCGCTGCTGGCCGCCCCTCTTCCGGCCTTTTTGATGCGGCCTCTCTCGGAGAACCGCGCCGCCGTGCCCCTGCGCCTGCGCCCTCTGGCCCCGGTTCCGGAGCAGTTCCGCATCTCCGGCCTGCCCGTGACGGTCTACTGGGGCCTGCGCTTTTTGCCCTGATCCCACCCTGGAAGCCCGAAGGACTTGCGCATACGCTTTTCCGGAGTACGCATGCGGATGGTTTCGCCCAGAAAAAAGCGCTTCCGCAAGGACTCGCCCCGAGAACGCGCAAAAAGGCGATGTCCCGGAAGCGCCCGTCCGGAGGTTTGTCGCATTCCATTGCGAGAGGAGGAACGCCCGTGTCCCATCTCACCTGCATCCGCTTTCTCCGGGGCGGAAGAGCCCATTTCTCCCCCGTTCCCGGCATGACCCTGCGTGATCTGGAGACTCCGGACATCCCCGGGGATGCCTTCGAGGAGGGGGATCTCTTTCTGCTGGACGGCAGCGGCGCCCCCGAGCGGACGCGCCGTTTCGCCGCAGCCCTGCGGTCGCACCCCCTGGGGTTCGTGAAGCCCCTCTTCGCCGCGGCATCCCTGGATCCCTTCTCGGAGGCGCTCGCGGACGGACGGGTGGACTCCCTGGAGGAGGCGGAGACCCGGGCGGGGGAGATTCTCACCCGCCTGAAGGAACTCAACCGGGAGACGCTGCTGGAGGAACCGGACTACCGTCTCCTGGCATACCTCCACACCCGCCCCGGCAGGGAGCTGCTTCCTCTTCGGATGCCCTTCTCGCCGGGGGTGTACAGCTTTCCTCTCGCGGAGATTCTTTCGGGGCCCGGCGACGAGGCGATCCGCTGGCTCCAGACGCTCTCGGAACGACGTCTGCTCTCCCGGGGAACGCTGGTGGACCGCATTCGCCTCTGTCCGCGCTGCGAGGGCTCCCACCTGAACTACGTGGACCTCTGTCCCGAGTGCGGTTCCCTGGACATCGTCGCCACCCGGTTCATCCACTGCTTCACCTGCGGCCGCGTGGCGCCCCAGAGGGAGTTTCTCCGGGAGAACACGCTCCAGTGCCCTTTTTGCGGAACCCGGCTGCGCCATCTCGGCTCCGACTACGACCACCCCCTGGAAAGCCATCTCTGCAACACCTGCGGACACCAGTTCGTGGAGCCCGCGGTGACCGCCGCATGCTTCCGCTGCGAGACCCGCACCGTTCCGGAGGATCTCGTGGTGCGACATGTCACGGGCTACTCCCTTTCGGAGAAAGGACGCACCTCGGCACGCATCGGCACGCTGGAGGACGTGTACGAGCTGCTCGACCAGTTCAACTACGTGGTTCCCGCCTATTTCCTGCAGCTTTTGGACTGGCAGCTGGCCCTCACCAGGCGCTATCCGGACATCACCTTCTCTCTTCTCGGGCTGCGCTTTGCCAATCTTCCGGAGATCACGGACGCACTGGGGCGGCACCGGACAAAACAGCTCGTGGAGGCCGTGGCGGAACGGCTTCGGAACATGGTGCGCACCACCGACGTGACCACCCGAACCTCCCTGGGCATCGTCTGGCTGCTCCTGCCCCGGACGGACCGGGAGGGGGCACGCATCCTCGCCTCCCGCCTGGAGGCCGTGCGCGGGCTCGTCACCCCCGACGAAACGCTCGAGGAAGGGCGCGCACCGGTGACGTTCGATTTTCGCATGACCGTCCTCGTCGCCCCGGAGGACCTGTTCCCCGACGAAAACGCCTCCCTGCTGCTGGCCCGTCTTTCGGGAAACCTGGAGGAATGATGCTCCCCCTGTCCGAGGAGATCTTTCGCGTTCTGAGCCTTCTGCTGGAGGATCCCTTCTCCTTGCGCACCTGGGAGCTGTTCTTCTCCTTCGTGCCCTTCGTCTTCTTTCTCGAGCTGCCCGTGTACCTGATGGTGCTCCTGGGAACGCTCCGGTGGGCCTTGACGCGCATGAACGAGGCACCCTTCCGGAGCGGCTACTTCCCCTCCGTGTCGTGCATCGTCACCTGCTACAGCGAGGGAGAGGCGGTGCGCGCCACCATCCGCTCCCTGGCGGAGCAGCTCTATCCCGGACGCATCCAGATCCTTCCCGTGGTGGACGGAGCGAGCCGGAACGCCGCCACCTACGAGGCGGCCCGCTCCATGATCGGCACCGTGCGGGCCCTGCCACGGCGGAGCATCGAGGTCATTCCCAAGTGGCAGCGGGGCGGGCGCGTCTCCGCCCTGAACACGGCCCTCAACTTCGCCGACGGCGAGATCGTCATGGCCCTCGACGGGGACACCTCCTTCGACAACGACATGGTGGAGCGCGCCACCCGGCACTTCGCGGACCCCGACACGGCGGCCGTGTCGGGATGTCTCCGGGTGCGCAATGCGAAGGAGAACCTCGTCACCCGCATGCAGGCCATCGAATACTTTCTCTCCATCCAGGCGAGCAAGACGGGGCTCTCCGCCTGGGGCATCGTGAACAACATCTCCGGCGCCTTCGGCATCTTCCGCAAAAGCGTCCTCCGGCTCATTCTCGGCTGGGACACGGGCACCGCGGAGGATCTGGACATCACCCTGCGGATCAAGAACTACCTGGGGCGCTACGGCAGGCGCTTCACCATCGTCTTCGATCCCGAGGCCATGGGCTTCACGGACGTGCCGGACTCGCTCGGGGGGTATCTCCGCCAGCGCCTGCGGTGGGACGGGGACCTGTCGTACCTGTACTTCCGCAAGCACGCCCTCTCCTTCTCCCCGCGCCTCGTGGGATGGCGGAACTTCCTCTCCATGCTCTGGACGGGGCTCCTCTTCCAGATCGTCATGCCCCTGCTCATCCTGGGCTATACCGCGTGGCTCCTCTTCGCCCTGCCCGCCCAAGCCGCTCTGAGCATCCTGGGCGTGATCTACCTCTTCTACCTGGCGATCACCACGGTGTTCTTCCTCACCTTCACGGCCCTCCTCTCGGAGCGCCCGAGACAGGACATGACGCTCTTTCCCTTCCTGCCGCTCATGCCCTTCTTCACCTTTCTGAGCCGTCTCAACAATGCCTACGCCACCCTCTGGGAACTCTTCGGCAGAAGCCACGAGGACACCAGCATGGCCCCCTGGTGGGTGACCAGAAAGAGCCGCTTCTGACCGGAGAGGCGCAACGGGGAAGCGTTCCCCGGCGGAGGCGGCTCCAGCGCGGGGTTGCCTTGGCGTTGCGCGCCGGGGCGACGAACCGCCCCTTTCACCACCGTCATCTCCTCTTGCACAACCCTGTCCGGAACCGCCGCTTTTTTTCACTTCCTTCAGGCTCAAGAAAACATCGCTCCTCATCATCCGTAGAAAATGACAGATGACCGTTTCCCTGTCCCGTTTCAGGGATGACGTTCTCCCTGCCCGGCCGCGCTTGAATTTTATTCTCTTGACTAAAATTGGTCGAACGACTAAACTATGTCCGTCGGCGGGCCGTCAGAAACAGCCGCCACGGAGGAGGGTTCTTTTGGTCACCTATTCGCGGAGCACACAGACGAGGCACGCGCTGATTCAGGCCGCGGGGGAGCTGGCGGCGGAACGAGGCTTTTCCGGCGTGTCCATCCGCGCCGTCGCGCAGGGCTCGGGGGAGAATATCGGGAGCATCCACTATCACTTCGGCAGCAAGGAAAATCTCTTCAAGGCCGTTCTGATGGAGGCGACGCGGGACATACGGGAAAAAATCATTCCCGAAATTTCCGCGGATTTCGGGAATGACAGCCTCCGGGGAGTTCTTGACTCCGCCCGGACGCCGCAGGAACAGGCGGAGATGGTCCGGACCCTGGTGCGTTCCATGATGCGTTCTTTTTTCAGGAATGATCAGCCGTCGTGGTACAGCCGCGTTGTTTTCCAGGTACTGCGGGAAAAAAGCGACCTGCGGAGCTTTCTCGTCCGGGAGCTTCTGACCCCGTTCCTGGAGATAGGACGGCTGATCTTCCGACACATTTGCCCCGGCATGGAGGAAGCGGCGTATTTTCTCCACTTTCTCGTCCTCGCCGCGCCCGTTTTCTTCCACGCGGACTACATGAACGCGGTCACGGAATTTCTCCATAGGGAACGCTATGCGACGGAGTACCTCGAGAAAATGGAACATGTTCTCGTCCGACAGACGCTGTGTCTGTTCGGCCTTCCCTGTGAAAATCCCCAAAGGAGCGATGGTGCGTGAAAAAGAAAGTCTTGTTTGCTGCGGTATGTCTCTCCCTGCTTCTCGCTGCGGGAGGCGGACTCGCGTGGAAGGCCGCGACGAAGGAAACGGGCGGCGGACGCGACGGAAAAGTGCGCGCTCTTTTCGACGAACCGAAGCCGGTTTTGCTGGAGGACGTGGGCATTTCCGGCGAGACGGAGGCACGGGCCTATCCGGTCACGACGGGAGCTTCCCGGGAGGCCCCTCTCTCCTTCAGGGTTTCGGGACCTCTCGTACAGGTCCGCGTACAGCCGGGAAACGAGGTCAAGCAGGGAGATGTCCTTCTCGAAATCGACCCCAGGGATTTTCGGGACAACATCACCGTCCTGGAGGCCCAGCTTTCCGGAGCGCTGGCAGGGCTGGAAAAGGCGCGGCTCGACTTCGAACGGGCAACGTCTCTGCTGGCGGAAAAGGTCATTTCGCAGGCGTCGTTCGATGCCGCGAAGAGCGCCCATGATTCGTCGGCCGCTTCGGTGAAAAATATCCGGGCCCAGCTCACCATCGCCAGGCATCAGCTCGAGGACACGAAACTCCGCGCCCCCTTCGACGGAATCGTGGCAGCGAAGCTGGTGGAAAATCACCAGGTGGTGGCTGCGGGGAACGTGGTCATGACCATGTTCGATCTCTCGGATCTCGAAGTGCTGACGAACATCCCCGAGAACGAAATCGCCCACAAACCGCTGGTTCCGGGAGAAACGGCCTCCGTGGAGTTCACGCCTCTGCCCGGACACCGCTTTCAGGTCTTTCTGAAAGAGTGGAGCACCGCTCCCGATCCGCTCACGAGAACCTATTCCGTAACGTTCCGCCTTCCCGCTCCCGACGGCGCGAAAATCCTCCCGGGCATGACGGGACAGCTCTTCTGGAGCGGCCGGAAGGGAGAAAATGCGGAGATCACCGTGCCCGAAAGTGCTCTTGTTTCTCACGGGAATGGAGAAACTGCGGTGTGGGTCTTCGATCCCGCCACGTCCACGGCCACGCGCAGAAATATCCGGACGGGCGGCGTCACCGGAGGAGGAAGAATCCGCGTTCTCGAGGGATTGTCCGGTGGAGAGCAATTCGTCGCGGCGGGTGCGGCCTTTGTTGTCGAGGGCATGAGGATCAGGCCCCTGACGTCGAAATAGGAATGCCCCTTTCAATACAACCAAGAGGAAATCGAGGACGATAGTCATGAACCCTGCAGCGTTCGCGTTGAGAAAAAGCACATGTATGTATATTCTGGTCTTCCTGCTGGTGGTGGCCGGAGGAATCGCCTACTGGAACATGGGACGCCTGGAAGATCCCAATTTCACGATCAAAACCGCCCTCGTGGTGACGCCGTATCCCGGGGCCACCCCTTCCGAAGTGGAGCAGGAGGTCACGGACGTGGTCGAAGAGGCAATACAGGCCATGGGGCAGGTCAAGAAGATCTACTCCATCTCCCAGGAGGGAGTGTCCCTCGTCTACGTGGACATGAAGGATTCCTACGACGGAGAGGCCCTGCAGCAGGTGTGGGACGAACTCCGCAGAAAAGTGAACGACGCCGCGAAGCGCCTTCCTCCGGGAGCGGGGCCCTCCGTGGTGAACGACGATTTCAGCGACGTGTACGGCGTGTTTTTCGCCCTCACCGGCGAGGGATATTCCCCATCGCAGCTCCGCGAGTACGCCCGGGAACTGAAAAGAGAACTCCTTCTGTGCCGCGACGTGGCGAAGATCGATCTGTGGGGAACGCTGCAGGATGTGGTCTACGTGGAATTCAAAAGGGCGCGGATGGCGGAGATGGGGCTTTCTCCGGATGCCATCCGCCGGACCCTGGCCTCTCAGAATCTGGTGGAGGACAGCGGCAACGTGAATGTGGGAGAGAAATATCTCCGCGTGACGCCCACGGGAGATTTCGTCAGTGAAAACGCCATTGCCGACCTGCTCGTAGGTGGTGCCCAGGGGCTCGTCCGACTGGGCGACGTGGCAACGATCTCCCGCGGCTATACCGAGCCTCCGGCGAGACTCATGCGCTTCAACGGTCACCCCGCCGTCGGCATAGGCATCTCCACCGTGGACGGAGGAAATGTGGTGACGATGGGACAGGACGTGAGCAGGCGAATCGCCGAGCTCGAACCGGTGCGCCCTCTCGGAATGGAACTGACGCCGATGTACTACCAGAGCGACATCGTCACCGAGTCCGTGAACGCTTTTGTGATAAACCTCGTCGAATCCGTGGGAATCGTCATCGGGCTCCTCATGCTCTTCATGGGCCGGAGAAGCGGCCTCCTCATCGGCTTCGTGCTGATATTGAACATTCTGATGACCTTCATCGGCATGTATCTGATGCACATCGACCTGCAGAAGGTCTCTCTCGGAGCTCTCATTCTCGCCCTCGGAATGCTCGTGGACAACGCCATCGTGGTGGCCGACGGCTTTCTCATCGGCGTCTCCCGAGGGCTGGACAGAAAGCAGGTGGCCTCCGACGTCGTCCGGGACACGCAATGGCCGCTTCTCGGCGCTACGGCCGTGGCCATTCTGGCCTTCGCCGCCATCGGCTACGCGCCGGGACAGGTGGGGGAATTCACCCGCTCCCTTTTCCATGTCATGGCGCTCTCCCTGTCCTGCAGCTGGATTCTGGCGGTGGTCATCACCCCTCTTCTCTGCGTCGATTTTCTGCATGCACCCGCGACACCGGAGAACGGGGATCCCTACGGCAGTCCCATGTACGCCGCGTATCGGAACGTGGTCCATACGTGCCTGAAACACAAAGGGATCGTGGTCGCCGTCTCGCTGGCGCTTCTCTGCGTGTCGGCGTTCGGGTTCACCCGGGTTCCCCAGAACCTCTTTCCCCCCTCCACGCAGAGGTATTTCTACGTGAGCACCTGGCGCCCCCAGGGGACCAGGATCGAACACACCTCCGCCTCGCTGGAGACACTCGAACGACACATCATGGAAATGACGGGAGTGAAGAACGTCTCGTCCTTCGTGGGAGAAGGGACGCTCCGCTTCATTCTCAACTACAATTACGAAACCCCGAATTCGAGTTACGGCCAGCTCCTCGTGGAGGTGGAGGACTACCACCTCATCGACGAAACGATCTATGCGGTGGAGAAGTACGTGCGGGACACCCTTCCCGACATGCAGGTGAACTGCGCCAGGATCATCACGGGTCCGTCGAAGGAATACACCGTGGAGGCCAGATTCCGAGGTCCGGACACGGAAAGACTCAAGGAACTCGGAGAAATGGGAATGGCCGTTCTGAAGAAGAACCCGAACGCCCGAGACATCCGGACGGACTGGAGACACGAGCAGAGAGTGTTCCGCCCGGTCTTCGCCGAAAACGCGGCACAACGGGTGGGAGTGACCCGACAGGATCTCTCCCGGGCATTGCAGTTCAACTTCAACGGAGCGACGGTCGGACTTTTCCGGGAGGGCGAGACGCTGATTCCCATCGTCGCCCGCCCCGTACCGGAGGAAAGAGCCTCGGCGGAGAATCTGGAGGACGTCCAGGTATGGAGTGCTGCAGCGGGGCGGTATCTGCCCGTGCTCCAGGTGATCTCCGACGTGGACATCCGGTGGGAGGATCCTCTGGTGCGGAGGTACAACAGGCAGAAAGCGGTGACCGTGCAGTGCAATCCCGTGACGGGGCTCGCGGACACGCTCCGCCGGGAGGTGAAGGGCGACATGGAAGCAATCCCCCTTCCGACGGGCTATTCGCTGGAATGGGAGGGCGAGTTCGCCGATTCCGAGGAAGCCGTTGCGCCGCTGAAATGGTCGTTTCCCCTCTGCATGGTGGGAATGTTTCTCCTCGTCCTGTTTCTCTTCAACTCCGTCAAGAGGACCGCGGTGGTGTTTCTTACCGTCCCCCTGTCGCTCATCGGTGTGACCGCCGCCTTTCTGCTCACCGGGCAGCCTTTCGGCTTCATGGCCATTCTGGGTTTTCTAGGCCTGTCCGGAATGCTCATCAAAAACGCCATCGTCCTCATCGACC
>DIMS01000119.1 GCA_002425685.1 Synergistaceae bacterium UBA5560
GCGGGGCCTTCAAGCCCCGGTCTAACCCCTACTCCTTCCAGGGCATGGGCAACGAGGGCATCCGCCTGCTCTGCGAGGCCCGGAAGGAGACAGGGCTTCCCCTGGTGACGGAGGTCATGGAGGCCGAATCGGTGGGGCTGCTCCTTCCCTTCGTGGACATCTTTCAGGTGGGGACCAGAAACATGCAGAACTACTCCCTCCTCAAGGAACTGGGCAAGGTGGACAAACCGGTCCTTCTCAAGCGAGGCATGTCCGCCTCCATCGACGAGTGGCTCCAGGCGGCGGAGTACATCCTCGCGGGGGGCAACTTCCGGGTCATCCTCTGCGAGCGGGGCATCCGCACCTTCGAGACCCGCACGCGGAACACGCTGGATCTCTCCGCCATCCCGGTGGTGAAGTCCCTGAGCCATCTTCCCGTGGTGGTGGATCCCAGTCACGGCACGGGACACCGACACCTGGTGGCACCCATGTCCCTCGCGGCTCTCGCGGCGGGGGCGGACGGTCTCATCGTGGAGGTGCACTCCGATCCCGACAAGGCACTCTCCGACGGTCCCCAGTCTCTCAATCCCGCCCAGTTCGCGACGCTCATGGAGCAGATCGAGGGAATGCTCTCCGCCCTCGGGCGGAGCGTTCTCCGGGCGGACGGCCTGGAAACGGCCTCCCGCCGGGGGTGCGGAGAAATGCCGCTGGCAACGCCGGTGGCCTCGGGAGCGATCTGACGAAGCGCGAAGAGATCGGCGCGGACAGTGCGCCGGAGAGAGGACGAGAGGACGCTCGCCCCAGAGACCGGGGTGGTGGTGCGTCCGCTGAGGGAACGAGAACGTAAGGAGGGCACGGTAATGCGAATGAAACAGGCACATGTGGGTATTCTCGGGTTGGGACTTCTGGGTGGATCTCTCGCGCTGCGACTCGGGGGATCGGGAGGCGTGCGGCGGGTTTCCGGATGGGATGCGGATCCGACGGTGCGGGCCGAGGCGGTCCGAAAGGGTATCGCCCATGTGCCGGAACATCTGGAGGACATGCTGCGCGGTGTGGATGTTCTCATCTTTGCCGTTCCCATGCGCTGCCTGGAGGAGGCGAATCGCCGGGTCCTTGGAGCGCTCCGGCGGAACGCCGGAATCGGTTTCTCCGAATGGCCGGACCTGGCTCCGATGGAACCCCTCGAGGGACCCCGGGTCGTGATGGATCTCTCCAGCGCCAAGGTGGAGCCGGGAGAGCTGCTTCGCGGAACCTGGAGGAGCCGTTACGTGGGGTTTCATCCCATGGCGGGAAAAGAAAACGGCGGCATTGCCAACGCCGCGCCGGATCTTTTCGAGGGGGCCTGCTGCGCGGTGGTGCCTTTTGCGGAGACCTCCGAAGAGGCCCTGGCCGCGGCGGAGGAACTCGCGCCCCTTCTCGGCGCCGAGGCTGTTCAGGTGGATCCCGACGAGCACGACGCCATCGTCGCCACGGTGAGTCATCTCCCTCTTCTCACGGCGGCGGCCATGGTGCTTACCGCGAAGGCGGAGGAAAAATCCCACGCGGCCCTTGCCGCCCTCGCTGCCGGAGGGTTTCGGGACGCCACGAGAGTGGCGTCCGGACCGGCCTGGCTGGGGACGGACATGGTGGACGCCAACGGAGACCAGATCCGGCGCGTGGCGGAGCGGTTCATTGCCTCCCTGAAGGAGATGCTCGCCCTGCCGAAGAAGGAGCTGGAGGCCCTTCTCGCCGAGGCCGCGAATGCCCGGGATGGTCTGGTTACGGTGGTCCACAAGGGGAGGGCCGCATGAGGCGCGTTGTTCCCGCTCACTCCGTCCAGGGGACCGTAGCGCTTCCCGGGGACAAGTCCGTCTCTCATCGGGCAGCTCTTCTCGGCGCTCTGTCGGTGGAGGGCGTGACGGTGACGAATTTCTCCGGAGGTGCGGATTGCGCGTCCACACTCGCCTGTCTGGAGAAGATGGGGGTGACGGTCCGTCGCTGCGATCCGGGAACGGTGCACATCGCCCGAAACGAGGCGTTCCTGGAGCCCGGGGATGTGCTCGATGCGGGCAACTCCGGAACGACGGCGAGAACGCTCTGCGGTCTTCTGGCGGGAGTTCCGGGCCTCTACGCGGTGCTCTCGGGAGACGAGAGCCTGCGGCGGCGCCCCATGGGGCGTGTGGTGGACCCTCTCCGGGTCATGGGGGCCCGCATCGACGGGCGCGCCGGAGGCGCCTCGCTGCCGCTCTGCATCAAGGGGACGCGCCTTACGGGAGGAACACATCGCCTGCAGATCGCGAGCGCTCAGGTGAAGACCGCCCTCCTGCTCTCGGGACTCTCCGCCTCGGAACCCACCACCATCGTGGAGCCCCTTGGAACGCGGGACCACACGGAACGGCTTTTCGACTTCCTCGGTGTTCCCTGCACCAGGCGGGACGATGCCGTCACGATCTTTCCCTGCGAAGAGGTGCGGGGGGGCACTTGGCGTATCCCCGGGGATGTCTCCGCCGCAGCGTTCTGGCTCGTGGCGGCGGCTCTCCTTCCGGATTCGGAGGTGCGCCTTCCCGGGTGCGGACTCAACCCGACCCGGACGGGAATGCTGTCGGTGCTCCGGCGCATGGGGCTCGCCATTGAGGTGACGGAGGAAGACTGCTCCGGCGGGGAGCCCGTGGGGGATCTCCTGGTACGGAGTGCTTCCCTCGAAGGAACGAAGGTGTTTTCCGAGGAAATTCCTTCCCTCGTGGACGAACTGCCCGTGCTCGCCGTGGCGGCCACCCAGGCGAAGGGGATCACGGAGATTCGCGGCGCGAAGGAGCTTCGCGTGAAAGAGTGCGATCGCATCGCCGCCATGGCGGAGGGCTTGAGGACGCTCGGAGCGGATGTGGAGGAGCTGGAGGACGGATGGATCCTTCGCGGGCCGGTGCGCCTTTCCGGAGGGCGGGTGCGCAGTTTCGGAGATCACCGCATCGCCATGGCCTTCGCCGTGGCGGGGCTTGCCGCGACGGGACCGGTGGAGATCGACGATCCCGCCTGCGTGGACATTTCCTATCCCGCCTTCTTCGAGACCTTGGAAACTCTTGTCTGTCGGGAGTGTGCCGTCTTATGACCCTGCGTTTCCTCACCAGTGGAGAATCCCACGGACGGGGATTGCTCGTCGTCGTGGAAGGTTTCCCCGCGGGGCTTGCTCTCGCGCTTGAGGATCTGGAGGGCGAACTCGTCCGTCGCCGCCGCGGCTACGGACGCGGTCCGCGCATGGCGCTGGAGCGCGACGCCGTGCAGGTCTGGGGAGGGCTCCGAAACGGGCGTACCACGGGGGCTCCCGTCGGGTTGTCCCTGGACAACGCCGAGGCCGCTCTCTGGGAGGCCGCCCTCGGTCCTTGGTACAACGATCCCGAGGCGGCCTGGGCGCGGCGCATCACCGCCCCTCGCCCCGGGCACGCCGACCTTGCGGGGGCTGTGAAGTACGGGCACGAGGAGTTTCGGGACGTTCTCGAACGCGCCAGCGCACGCACCACCGCTCCCCGCACCCTCGCGGGAGCGCTGGCACGGCGCCTTTTGGCGGAGCTGGACGTGGACGTGGCCGGAGCTGTGGACGCCATCGGCGGGGTCCTGGTGCGGCTTCCCGAAGATGACGAGGGATGGCGTACCGCGAGGAATTCCTCCCTGGGGTGTGCCTTTTCCGAGGACGAAAAGGCCGTCGAGGAACGGATCCGTGCCGCGAAGGAGGCGGGGGACAGCCTTGGAGGAACCTTCGTGGTTGCCCTCCGGAACGTTCCCGCCGGAATCGGCAGCGGCGTGGAATGGGACCGGCGCCTGGACGGACGTTTCGGCGCGGCCCTCCTTGCCGTTCCCGGTATCAAGGGAGTGGAGATCGGCGACGGTTTCGCCGCCGCCGGAACGGAGGGCAGTGCCGTGCACGACGAGATAATCGTCCGGGACGGGCGCTGGGAGCGCCTCTCCAACCGCGCGGGGGGCATCGAGGGAGGCATGACCAACGGGTGTGAGGTTGTCCTTCGGGCGGCCATGAAGCCCATTCCCACCCTGGTGAAGCCCCTGCGCTCCTACGATGTGGAGACAAAAAAGCCCGCTTCGGCCCACGCGGAGCGCAGTGACGTCTGCGCCGTTCCGGCGGCCTGCGTGGTGGCGGAGAACATGGCCGCCTGGGTTCTGGCGTCGGCGATACTGGAACAGTTCGGCGGCGACACGATGGAGGAGCTGCGGGAACGGGTGGCCGCCCATAGGGAGCGGGCCGCGAGGTGGCTTCTGTGAAGAAGGAACGGACGGAGACGCCTCCGGAGACGTCGCGGAGAACGATCCATGTCGATCCTCCCGCCGCTGCGGGTCGCCCTGGGCTTTCCTGCCCCGTCTTTCTCGGCGGATTCATGGCCTCGGGTAAGACCACGGTGGGGCGCCTTCTGGCGGAACACCTCGGCGTTCCCTTTCTGGATACGGACGATCTGGTGGAGCGCCTCGCCGGACTCTCCGTGGCGGAACTTTTCGCCCGCCGGGGCGAGGCCGTATTTCGCGCTCTCGAGGCGGAGGCGGTGAAGGAACTTCTGCCGCTGCGAAACGTCGTGGTGGCCCTCGGCGGAGGTGTGCCGACGAATCGCGAACTGCGTTCCCTGCTTCTGGAGCGAGGCTTTCTGGCCATGCTCTCCGTCTCGGCGTCCACGGCGCTCTTCCGGGCGGGTGCGTCCGGATCGCGCCCTTTGCTCGATCCGGGAAGCGCGGAGGTTCTTCTTGCCTCCCGGGCGGAGGCCTACGTGTCGGGGCACGTGACGGTGGACACGGAGGAGCGCACCCCCTCGGAGGTGGCGACGGTCCTTCTGCACCTTCTCGAGGAAAAGGGAATTCTCGAAAAGAATGCTCTTTCCGGAAGGGGGCGCGAGACGCTCCGGAAGACTGTTTCCGGAGCACACGACGGAGAGCCCGCCAGGGTTTTCGTGGGAGAGGGGCTCCTCTCCCGGCTTTCCGAGCTGGTTCCGACCCTTCCGCTCGAGGGTCCCTTCGTGGTGAGCGATCACCTTGTTGGCCCCCTCTTCGGAGACCGCGTGAGACCCTTGCGGGGACTGCACCTCCTTCCCCGGGGGGAAGAGGCGAAGAGCCTGGATCAGGTACGGTCTCTCTATGATGCCTTTGCGGAGGCCGGGATCGACCGGGGTGACTGCATCGCCGCCCTCGGCGGCGGCACCGTGGGGGATGCGGCGGGTTTCGCCGCCGCCACCTGGCTCCGGGGAATCGCTTTTCTCCAGTGTCCTACCACGCTGCTCGCCATGGTGGACAGCAGCCTGGGAGGCAAGGTGGGGGTGAACCTTCCCCAGGGCAAGAATCTTGTGGGCGCCTTCTATTCTCCCGTGGCGACCGTCATGGATGTGGCCACGCTGCGGACGCTCCCCGACGAGGACTTCCGCCAGGGTTTGGCCGAGGTCGTCAAGTACGGCGTCGGCGAGGACCAGGACTTCCTCGGGGAACTCTCGGAGAAGCGGGAGGCGATCTCCCGGCGCGATCCCGAGACCCTCGTCCGCCTTGTGCGGAAGTGCGCTCTGCTCAAGACCGCCGTGGTGGCCGAGGACGAAAAGGAAACCTCGGGTGTTCGGGCCCGGCTGAACCTGGGGCACACCGTGGGACATGCCCTGGAGGGCGCCTCCGAGTATGCCTGGCGTCACGGCGACGCCGTTGCGGCGGGGCTCGTGGTTGCCCTGGAGATGGGAAAACGGCGCGGGACCTGCAGTACCGCCTTTGCGGAGACCGTGGCGGAACTGCTCCGATTCTTCGGACTCCCGGATCGCCCCGACCACTCCTGGGAGGAACTGCTTCCCTTCCTCGCCCGGGACAAGAAATTCCGCAGAGGTGTTCCTCTTCTGGTGCTTCCCCGGGAAAAGGGAACGTGCACTCTGGAGGAATGTTCCCTCGAAGAGTTGCGGCGGGCCTACGAGACCGTTTCCGGAGGAAGAGACTCCGTCGCGTCCTCCTGACCGGCTCCGGGACACGGATGGACCGTCGTAGGTGTTTCGTTGCCGCACGCGTGGACGGCGAAGTGTCCTTCCGGGGGTGCTTCGCCGTTTTCCACGCTGTGGTATCGTATGTCCGAGAGAGGGAGGAACGGGAAATGCGCGTGATGCCCACGAGATCCCTGACGGCAAGGGGCAAGGTTCTGGGAGGGGAGCGTCCTCTCGTGTGCGTGCCCCTCGTGGGGAGAACGCCGGAGGGCGTTCTGGAGGAAGCACGGACCGTTGCCGCCGCCGCGCCGGATCTTCTGGAGGTGCGGGCGGATGCCTGGGAATGCGCGGAGCGGACCGGCGAGGCGATGGCACTTCTGGCCCGTCTTCGGGAGAGTGTGGAACATCTTCCGCTCCTTTTCACCTGCAGGAGTGCCGCCGAGGGAGGCTTCCGCCCCGTCGGCGAGGACGCCCGAACTCGCCTCTTCCATGCGGCCGTGGAAGAACGGCTCGTGGACTTCGTGGATCTGGAGCTCTCCTGCGGTCGGGAGCGCCTTGCAGCGCTGAAGCGCCGCGCCGCGGAGCGGGGGATTTTTCTCGTCGTCTCCTTCCACGATTTCGAGGGAACGCCCTCCCGGGAGGCGCTTCTCGCCACCGTCGCCGCCCAGGTGGAGGCGGGAGCGGATGTGGCCAAGGTGGCGGTCATGCCGCAGCGCCCCGAGGACGTGCTCACGCTTCTCGCGGCGACCCTGGAGGCACGACGCCTCTTTCCCGAGACACCCCTCGTCACCGTGTCCATGGGAGAACTCGGCGCGGCGAGCCGCGTCATGGGATGGCTCTGCGGCTCCGACCTGACTTTTGCGGTGGGGACCGCCGCTTCCGCGCCGGGGCAGATTCCTCTGGCGGCACTCCGCGGGGTGAACGATGTGCTGCTGTCCCCGGAAGATTCCGCCTGACGCGGCAATTCCTCCTCTCGGAAAGGGTGCGGAACGAAGCCGGCGGAGGTCACTCGGGAGCCGGCTCCGTCTCTGTTGCGTTTAAAGCGACAATCCAAACTTCTATAGAGATGAAGAGGATATCCGACGTCGCGCATTGAACATAAAAGCGAACGTAAAAGTGGACGTGGAGAAGAAGGGCGGAAACGGGGAAGGCCGTGCGCTTCCCGGAAAGGTGGGGCAATTGTGAAAGAGATCAACAGAACGGTACAGCTCATCGAGGTGGGGCCCCGTGACGGGTTTCAGAGCATCAAGACGTTCATTCCCACGGAGAAGAAGATCGCCCTCGTGAAAACCCTTCTCGCCGCGGGAATCCGGAGGATGGAGGTCACCTCCTTCGTGAGTCCCAAGGCCATCCCCCAGATGGCGGACGCCAGGGAGGTCGTGGCGGCGGTCAAGGCGGAGCGGGTGGAGGGGCTGCAGCTCACGGCCCTGGTTCCGAACGCCTTCGGTGCCCGGGCTGCCCTGGAGATGGAGCTGGACGCGGTGAATTTCGTTCTCTCCGTGAGCGAGACCCACAACAGGGAGAACGTGCGGCGCACCGTGGACGAATCCTTTGGGGAGCTGGCGAAGATCGCCGAAGAATACGCCGCCGTGGAAAAGGCGCCGCGGATTCTCCTCTCCCTTGCCACCACCTTCGGGTGTCCCTTCGAGGGGCCTCAGCCCGTCTCCCGCGTGGCGGATATGGTGCACCGCGCCGCCGGCCTGGGTGTCACCCGCATCATCTTCGCGGACACCATCGGCGTGGCGGACCCCCTCCAGATGGAGACCTTCTGGGAGGACATCCTCCCGGTTCTTCCGGAAGATCTGGAGTTGAGCCTTCATCTCCACGACACACGAGGACTCGGGCTCGCCAACGTCTACGCGGCGCTCCGCTTTCCTGTCCACTCCCTCGAGGCCTCCTTCGGCGGCTTCGGAGGATGTCCCTTCGCGCCCGGTGCCGCGGGAAACATCGCCACGGAGGATCTGGTGAACATGCTGGAGCGGATGGGTATTTCCACGGGAGTGGATGTCGAGACGCTCTCCCGTGCGGCTCTCGAACTCGCCCGTTTCGCCCCCGAGGCGTTCAACAGCCACATGGCCAGGGTCGTCGCGGGAAAGACTGCATGCTGCGGTCCGGCATAAAGGAAAGAGGGACCGCATGACCTTCTGTCCCACTCCGGGCACGAAGTACGTCGTGCTCTTCGGCAATCCCCTGGCGCATTCTCTGTCGGCCCGGCTCCACAACGCGGTGTTCCGGGCATGGGGATGGGACTGTCTCTACTACCCCCTGGAGAGCGACGGCGCGGAGGCGCTTGGGCGCATCCTGTCCATGCTGCCCCTTTTTCACATCGTCGGCGCCAACGTCACCATGCCCTACAAGGAGGCGGTGATCCCCTTTCTGGACCGGCTCGATGCCGGTGCCGCCGAGTGCGGCGCGGTGAACACCATTGTAGTCACCGCCTCGGGGCTGGTGGGGCACAACACGGACGGTACGGGATTTCTCCGTTCCTTCACGGAGACCTTCGGAGAGTCCCCCGAGGGGAAGCGCCTTCTCGTGGTCGGAGCCGGAGGCGCGGCCAAATCCCTCGTTTTCGCGCTGCTTCGGGCTGGTGCGGAACGGGTCGTGGTGTTCAACAACAACGAAGCCAGGGCGAAGGGACTCGTGGGGAGGGTGGAGGCGTTCCATCCGGGGAAATGCGTCTGGCATCCTTTGGAAGACAAACCCGTGCCCGCCGCGGCGGTGCGCGAGGCGGACATTCTTCTGAACACCACGAAGATGGGCATGCGGGGTACCCTCGAAGGTGCATCTCCCTTCAATCCCGCGTCGCTGCGTCCGGGACAGTTCGTCTGCGATGCGGTCTACAATCCTCCCGAGACACGGCTCCTTGCGGAGGCGGCTGCGGCGGGGTGCCGCACTCTCGGCGGCGAGGGCATGTTCCTGCATCAGGCGGCGGAGGCGTTCTTCCTCTGGTTCGGCCAGCATCCGGATGTGGACCTCATGCGCGATGTCTTCCGGGAGCACTTCCGCACGGTCTAGCATTCGGGAGTGCGGCGGACGAGCGCCGAAGTGCGTGCTCCACGCTGCGACATGCCGACATAGGCGCCGCAGGACGGATGCACCTTCTCCGCGCCGCAGGAACGCGCTCTCCGTTGCGTTTCGTGTTTTTCAGGAAAAATCCCGGGCGTTCTTGTCGTCCGGCAAAAAACGGGGGTTTCCCAGGCGTCGAACTCGGCGGGAGACGTCACATAGCAAAGGAGGTTCCCGATGGTGTCCGATTTCCTGTCGTTTCGTCCGGGGCGCGGTTCCGACGCACCTCTTCTTTCCCGTATCGCCCGGGCCGCCAAGGCCTCGTGGGGTTACAGCGCGGAGACACTGCGGAGATGGCTCCCCGAGCTTACCGTCTCGGAGGCATTCGTCGAGACCCATATCACGCTCGTCGTGGAAGAACCCCTCTCGGGTGTGGTTCCGTCTTCCTGCGCGGACTACGTCGCGGAGGGCATGTGTCTTCTCGGTTTCAGTGTTCTCGTCTCCACCGACGAGGAGGACATGATCGAGCTGGATCATCTCTGGATCATTCCCGAGCGGCAGCGGACCGGTCTCGGGCGTCTTCTCTTCGAGCGGACCATTGATCTCGCCAAAGCCTCCGGGGCGACTCGGCTCCGGGTCGTGGCGGATCCCCACGCGGAGGGTTTCTACAAGAGGATGGGATGNNCGGAGAGTCGCCGAAATCCCCGCCTTCGTCGAAGGGGTGGAGGATCGGGTGCTCCCCGTGCTCGAAAGACCTCTGTGACAGGCTCTTCCCGGGCAGGATGCACCCCCGTTTCTCCGACATTGCGTGGCAATCCGGACTGAAACAAGACGCTTCAAGGCGCCTCAAAGCGCTTCGTCGAAGAGCCTTTCACGACACTTCCAATCTCTTTTCTCGATTGACCGCCTTCTCTCCCCGCGCCCGTGCGGGGCCTTTCTGCGTCTCTTCCGAACAAACATCCAGGAGTTGTCAGACGATATCAGAAATTGACTCATCGGCGACATGAAAAATTTCCCACCCAAGTCGCAAATGAATATGAACCAGACGAGACTGCGACATTCTTCGGTCAGACCAGCTCGTCCCCAGCGCGGAGCCTTCCTGCATCTCTCCCGAGTTGTGTGCGTCACGCCTGTGCAAAAAGGTTTTCATGGTNNCGGCCGCCTGCGCGGATCCTTTCCCTCGATGACATGCGACATGCCGCGACTCGGTTTCCAGAGAAGAAAAACGCAGAGATCGGCCGGCACATCCGCGAAAGTCCTTCAGCAGCATGAAATCGCATCAGGCGACAAAAGCTCTGTCCTTGCGATGAGTCTTCCGGACTATTGCTCCAAAAATGACGAGAAATTATACTTGGAAAGAATTTGAGATGGCGAGAATTCTCTGCTTTGTCTTTCGCAATAACTGATCGGAATGAAATTTAAAAGTTAATCTCAAGAAGATTTTCCAGGAGCATTCTTTTTCAGTGGTGTCTCAGATCTTTGCAGCGGCACGGGCGCGGCAGGAAGAAACGTCCGGCGGGAATGCTTTGTGTGCACGGAGTGAAAGTACATCCACAGCCATGTTGAAGACCGCTGCGTGTGCCCGACGTAGCGGAGAAAGGGCGAAAAACCGCCGCTCTGACGCATTTTTTGATTGTGAAGAAATCTTTAATTGAGTCGCTTTTTTGATGGAGGGTATCGGGATCGTTGTTTGAGAAAAACGTATCGAAAAACATGACGGGAGACTTTGTGTCAGCGGTGGGGGGCTTTTTACGTCGTCGCTTCCCTGTCCCGTCGCTCCGGGTACCCTCTTTTCTCCGCTCACCCGCACGGCGATTCCCGGTCGGACTCTGTCTGTCCGTTTTGTTCTTTCTGTGCACGGCGGCGGCGGGAAATGCCCTGGACATGCGACCTTTACCGAACGTGACTTCCTCCACCTCGCCCGTGGTGCGGTACGGTATGGTGGAACACCCTCCTCTCTTTTTCCGGGATGCTCAGGGAACCTATCAGGGGTTCTTCGTCGACCTGCTTCGTTACGTGGCAGAGCGGGAGGGGTGGCGCCTGGAGTTTACTGAGGCGCCGGGAGACCACCTGGTGGAGATGTTGCAGGCGGGAGAGCTCGATCTTTTGAGTATGGCGCCCACGCCGCGCCTGGAAAGGCTTTTCGACTTCAGCACTGTGCAGCATCATGCCACCTGGTACACCTTTTTCACCAGACCCGGCGTACAGATGCTGACCTACGCGGACCTCAACGGCCGCAGCGTGGCCATCCAGCGCGGTTTTTACGCTGTGAGCGAACTCCGCTATCTGACGGAGCAACTCGGCCTGCGCTGCACCATTCTGGAGACGTCCGGCATGGAAGAAGCTTTCAACCTGCTCCTGCGCGGGGAGGCGGACGTCTGTGCGGCGGAGCAGCTCACAGCCCTTTCCTTTGCGAGGCGCCACGATCTCCGGCGGAGCCCCGTCGTCTTCGCTCCGTCCCGCATCTATTTCGGCACGACGAAGGGGCAGAACGCCGCCATACTCCGCACGCTGGACGTGTATCTTCGGGAACTGCTCGATTCTCCCACCTCACCCTACTACCGTTGGCAACGGCAATGGTTCTACGACGAAGAACTCACGTTCTTTCCCCAGTGGGCTCTCATTGCCTTTCTCTGTTCCGCCGTCTTCCTCGTTCTCCTGGCGGCGGGCGTGGTGCTTCTCGGAAGAAAAGAGAGGGCGCTCCGCAAAGCGGGAGAGCGCACTGCACGGCATCTCGCCTACGAGAAGGTCCTTTCGGACTGTGCCCGTCTGTTTCTCACCCCCGGGGAAGGGGAGGAGGTGCTCTCCCGTGTCTGCGAGCGCCTGTGCGACCTCTCGGAGGTGAAGTGGGTTGCCGTGTACCGGAATCAACGGTACACGGCAGAAGGATATACGGCTCAACTCGTTGCCGAAACAGGCCTGTCCCTTGCCACTCCCCACATCTCCCGGATCAGGAGAATGCTGCTCCGGGAGGTTCCCCGGGAGTGGGTGGCAGCCCTCGCGGAAGGCCGTCCCTGGCAGGAGGATGCGGTAGCGCTTCAGGAACGGCGGGAACTTTTCCCCGTAAACACGGGGAACGACTCCCTGCTTCTGCTTCCTCTCCACGAAGGGAAGCGCTGGTGGGGAACGATGGTCTTTGCGGGCGCGAGGGAGCGTCTTTGGAATGCCGAGGTCACGGGCATTCTCGAAACGGTGACGAACATGGCGGGAACTTCTCTCTCCCGACAGAGGGCGGAAGAAAAGTTGCTGCGCCTCGCCGCGACGGACGGACTCACCGGGCTTGCCAACCGCCGGGCTTTCTTCGGGGCACTCGAACGGGAGATCGCCCGGAGTGCCCGCCACGGGAGTTCCCTCTCCCTGGCGATCCTCGACGTGGACCACTTCAAGGAAGTGAACGACCGCTACGGCCACGACGCGGGGGACGAGGTCCTCCGGGAGCTTGCCCGAGTTCTTCTTCGGGGCATCAGAAAGGAGGATTTTCTGGGGCGCATCGGAGGCGAGGAGTTCGGCGTGCTTTTCCCCGAGATGGGGGAGGATGCGGCCGTCGTCGTTGCGGAGCGCCTGCGGGGCCTTGTGGAGTGCCATTCCTTTTTCGTCACCTCCGGCGGGGAGCGGCTCTCGTTGCGTCTCACCGTGAGCATCGGCGTGGCACCCTTCCTCGGCAAAGGAGACACGGCACGCCATTTCTACCGCAGGGCGGACGGCGTTCTCTACGGTGCCAAGACCTCCGGCAGGAACGGCGTTCATGTCTGGACGTCTCCGGAAGAGCCCGGAGCAACAGAGAAGCGCCAGGAGATTTTCCGGGCTGAAGAGTCCAAAGAATAACGTTTCCGCTTTTCCCTCCCCGTTGTACAATGCAGGAATCATTGCGCATCGCACCCATCTGCAAAGGGGAGACGACGATCATGAACAGCGCCTTCTGGTTTGCTTTCGGGCTCACCGCCTTTGCCGGTCTCTCCACGGGAATCGGCAGTGCCATCGCATTCTTCGCCAAACGGACGGACTATCGCTTTCTCTCCTGGGCGACGGGATTCTCCGCGGGGGTCATGCTCTACGTGGCCTTCACGGAAATTCTCGGCAAAGCCTCGGAAGCCCTCGTCGCGGCCCGAGGCGAGGCGGTGGGAAACTGGCTCACCGCGGCGTCCTTCTTCGGCGGGATCCTCCTCATTCTCGCCATCGACCGCTTTGTTCCCGCACCGGAGAACCCCCACGAAGTGCCGGACGTCATGCCCAAGGGAATGGCCAAGGCTTCTCCGGACCCAAAGGGAGAGCGCACCCTTGCTTCCCATCCCTCCGCCGTTCCCAAGGGAGAAGCGGACCTGCACCGCATGGGACTCTTCTGTGCTCTCGCCATCGGCATCCACAACTTTCCCGAGGGGCTCGCCACCTTTCTCGCCGCCCTGGAGGACCCGACCCTCGGCGTGGCCATCGCCATCGCCATCGCGCTGCACAACATCCCCGAGGGCATCAGCGTCTCCGTGCCGATCTACTACGCCACGGGAAACCGCCGCAGGGCCTTTCTCTACTCCCTCCTTTCCGGCCTCGCCGAGCCCGTGGGCGCCCTCGTGGGATATCTGCTCCTCCTTCCCTTCATCAGCCAGGAACTTATGGGGTATCTCTTCGGAGGTGTAGCGGGCATCATGGTGTATATTTCTCTCGATGAACTGCTTCCCGCGTCGCGGGCCTACGGAAAGGGACACGACTCCCTCTACGGATTGCTCGGCGGCATGGGGGTCATGGCACTGAGCCTGCTGCTTCTGCAGTGAGCGGAAACGGAAGAACGGGGTGACGGATGTGGACGGTGAAAAACTCGCGGAACTGCGTCGTGACATCAACCGCATCGACGGAGAGATCGTGGCGCTTCTTCGGGAACGGGTCGGGGCGGCGCGACGGATCGGCCTCGCCAAGGGGGATGGGCCGGTGTACGATCCCGCCCGGGAGGCGGAGGTGCTGGAACGGGTGCAGGAACATGCCTGCTCCGGAAATGCCGAACCGGACAGGGCACTTGCGGCCTCTCTGGGGGCGATCTACCGGGAGGTGCTCTCCCTGTGTCGTGGGGTACAGAGCCCGCTGCAGGTCGCGGTGCTCGGGCCCCAGGGTTCCTTCTCGGAGGATGCAGCCCGGACGGCCCTGGGGTCGGCGGTGACGCTGCGGTACCAGGGGTCGATTCCGGACATCTTCAGGACCCTCGACAACGGCGGAGCCGATCTCGGAGTGGTGCCCATCGAAAACACCATCGAGGGGGCGGTGCTCTTCACGCTGGATGCCTTTGCGGGGGCTTCGAAGGACCTTCGGGTACAGAGCGAACTCTCGCTGCCCATCCGACACTTTCTCGTCTCGGAAGCGGCATCCCTAGCGGACGTGACGGAGGTGCGCTCCCATCCCCAGGCGCTTGCCCAGTGCCGCGTCTGGCTCCGGACGAACCTTCCCGGCGCGGTCCTGGTCGCCGCGGACAGCACCAGCGGCGCCGCCGCATCGGTGAAGGGCCTGCGGCATGCTGCGGCCGTCTGCTCCCGGGGAGCCGCAGTGCACCACGAGCTGCCCGTTCTCGCCGAGCATATCCAGGACCAGCCGGGGAACTCCACCCGTTTCTGGGTCGTGGGAAAGGGACCGGTACGTTCGGGGCCGAAGAACAAAACCTCCGTGCTCTTCAACGTGGCCCATCGTCCGGGAACGCTTTTCGCCGCTCTCGAACCTCTCTACACCACGCTGCGGAATCTCACCCACATCCAGTCGCGCCCGCTGGCGGGCAATCCCTTCGAGTATCTCTTCTTCGTCGATTTCGAGGGACACGAGGAGGAGGAGACGGTGAAGAAGGTGCTCGCCGCCATGGCGGAGCACTGCACCTTCTTCCGCGTCCTCGGTTCCTATCCCTTCCGGAGTGTGGAAGACCTGTAGGAGGCTACGCTCCCTCTCCGTGAGGTGCCGCTCCGGCCATGGCGCTCTTCACGGAGCGGACGAACTCCTCGAGCGCCGCGACGAGCGCCGGTCTGTCGTTTCCGAAGCGTTCCACGAGGCGCACCAGAGCGCTTCCCACCACGACGCCGTCCGCGTGGGGAGCGATACGGCGGGCCTGCTCCGGGCCATCGATGCCGAAGCCGACCACAGCGGGAATTTTCGTGAAGCGGCGGACCCTTCGGAGATAGTCCTCCAGCCCCCCCGACCCGGTCGCTCCGGTCGTCACCGTGGCGGCGAGCTTGCCGCTGTTTCCCGTGGTGCCGAGAATGGAGACGCAGTAGAGAAACCCCTCGGCGTTTTCGCCGATTTCCCGAAGGCGCTCCTCGGAAGAGTTCGGGGCCACCATGGCGAGAAGGGCGATCCCCTGACGCGAGAGGGCGGCGGCGAAGCGCCACCTCTCGGAGAAGGGCAGATCGGGAATGAGAACGCCCGCCACGCCCGCGTCGGCGGCATCGGCGGCGAAACCTTCACCGTAGCGGAGCAGGGGATTCGCGTAGCTCATGAGAATGCGAGGTGCCCGCAACT
>DIMS01000022.1 GCA_002425685.1 Synergistaceae bacterium UBA5560
CCCGGTCCAGGAGCACGAGATCCGCATCGAATCCCCGCCGGAGGATCCCTTTGCCGGGGAGCTTGTACACCGTTGCGGGTGTGGAGGTGACCACGGGAAGTGCCTCCGCCAGTGGAACGCCCTCGGTGAGGACCGCCTCGCGCACGGCCTCGAAGAGAGATTCCACGCTGCCCACGGTAAGCCCCTTGAGTGTGCCCGCGGCGTCGAAATCGGGGAGGCTCCCCTGTCCGTCGGAGCTGAAGGAGATCCGTTCCGGCGGAACGCCGGCTTCCAGGAGCCGCCGCAGCGCCCCCGCGCAGGACACCTCGCCTTCCTCCAGGAACTTCCGGGTCGTGCTTGTGGTGAGGTCCACGAATCCCCCGCCTTGGGCGTAGCGAATCCCCTCCTCGAAAAGGCGGGGATTTCTGTTCATGTGCGTGGGCAGAAACTGGGAGAGAGGAATCTCCGTCTCCGCGCAGATCCGCCGGAGAAAATCCAGTCCCCGGGGGCCGTCCCCGNNGCCGGGGACCAGCCCTCTGCAGGGCAATGGGTCCCTGTCCCCGATTCAGGGCATGTAGCCGCATTGGGGACAGCGACCTGTCGCGATGCGCCGGACACACATCGGCGAGACGCCATGGCGCGACAGGTGGCAGTCCCCGGGGGCCGTCCCCGAGATGGACGTTCACCACCCCCGCCTTTCCTGCGAGCATGCCTCCCACCCGGGCCGCTGCGGCCACCTTCGCCACCTCTTCCACGGATGGTTGTGAGGAGCGGTGGTCCGAGAGGGCGATTTCTCCGACGCCGATGATGCGGTCCACGAGGACGAGATCGCCCTCCACGGAGCCCGTGAGGGTCTTCACCGGCAGCTGGTAGGAGCCCACGAGGCACCAGGCGCTGACGCCCTCCTCGACGAGCCCCCGGGCTTTCGCCACGAGGTTCGCCGTCGTTCGGGTCACGCTGTCTGTTCCGAGGACGCCCACCACGGAGGTGACGCCTCCCCTGACGAGGGAGGAAAGAGCGATCTCGGGCGTGCGGGTGGCGAACCCTCCCTCGCCGCCGCCGCCGCAGAGATGCACGTGGCCGTCCACGAAACCCGGAACGGCGAGCAGGTCCGACGCGTCCAGCACCTCCAGGTCCGGCAGCGTGCCGTTCTCCGGAAATTCCTGCCCCATCCAGGCGATGCGCTCTCCCGCCAGGAGAATGTCCCTTCGGCCCAGTGGTTCCGGGGCGTAGACCGTGGCGTTTTTCACGAGTACGAACATGGTCATTCCTCCCGTCTCACCGGTGCGGTGTTCCACCGGTGGGGTTCTCGGTACCCTCCCCATCCTACAGACCCCGCTCCTTCTCCGCAAGACGAGAGAACGAGGGACTGTTCCGAAGGGGGCGAAACCGATAGAATGCGTAGGGGGTCGGAAGCCCCGCTTGTGCGTCGTTCCGTCGGAGGAAAAAGAGTGCTTTCCCGTAGTCGGGCGACGAGGTGACCTCGAGGATCGTGAGGAGGAAGAGCATGCGGGTGTGCATGATCGGAACGGGATATGTGGGGCTCGTCACGGGAGTCTGTCTCGCCGAGACGGGCAACGATGTCTGGTGCGTGGACATCGACGAGGCGAAGATCACCCGGCTGAACGAGGGGGAACTTCCCATCTACGAGCCGGGTCTCGAAGAAGTGCTCCGGCGCAACCTCAAGCAGGGGCGTCTCCACTTCACCACGAGCCTGGAGCAGGGTGTCCGGTCGAGCCTTTTCGTCTTCATCGCCGTGGGAACCCCTCCCGGCGAGGACGGAAGAGCGGACCTGCAGCACGTCCTCGGCGTGGCGGAACAGATCGGGGCGTGTCTGGACAGCTACAAGATCCTGGTTCTCAAGT
Source organism: Synergistaceae bacterium UBA5560 (assembly GCA_002425685.1). GTDB lineage: Bacteria > Synergistota > Synergistia > Synergistales > Aminiphilaceae > Aminiphilus. The sequence goes on from DIMS01000022.1 coordinate 1,845, forward strand.
CCACGGTTCCCGTGGGGACCACGCTTCGGATGAAGACCATCGTGGAGGAGGCCCTACAGCGTCGGGGAAGGCGGGACATCGAGTTCGACGTGGCCTTCTGTCCCGAATTTCTCAAAGAGGGATCCGCCGTGGAGGATTTTCTCCATCCGGATCGGGTCGTGGTGGGCACGGAGAACGGGCGCACCGCGGAGTTCCTGAAGGAACTCTTCGCTCCCTTCATCCTCCGGGAGAACAGCCTCTTCGCCATGAGCATTCCCAGCGCGGAACTCACCAAGTACGCCGCCAACGCCATGCTCGCCACCCGAATCAGCTTCATGAACGAACTCGCGGCGTTCTGCGAGACCGTGGGGGCGGACATCGAGGAGATTCGCGTCGGCATCGGCTCGGACAGCCGTATCGGTCATGCCTTTCTCCAGGCCGGGCTCGGCTACGGCGGGTCCTGCTTTCCCAAGGACGTGAAGGCCCTCATTCATTCCGCCCGGGAGAAGGAGTACGACCTGTCCATCCTTCGGGCCGTGGAGGAGGTGAACCGGCGGCAGCGGCAGGTGTTCCTCGACAGGATGGAGTGCCATTATGGAGGCGGAGAGAACCTGGCGGGGAAGACCTTCGCCCTGTGGGGGCTGAGCTTCAAACCCAACACGGACGACATTCGGGAGGCCCCGTCCCTCTTTCTGGTGCGGGAGCTCCGCCGCCTCGGCGCGTCGATACGGGCCTACGACCCCGTCGCTGAGGCGAACGCCCGGGCGCTCCTGGGAGACGACCCCGGCATCGTCTACACCGAGGACTGTTACGACGCCCTCTCCGGAGCCGACGCCCTTCTCCTCGTCACCGAATGGCCCTTGTTCCGGCATCCCGACTTTGACCGCATGAAGTCCCTGCTTCGGGAAGCGGTCATCTTCGACGGGCGGAATCTCTACGCGCCGGATCGAGCCCGTGCGATGGGATTCGTCTGCTACGGCATCGGCAGAGGAGGCGTGTGACCCGGGCCGGACTTGACCTCTTTCTCTGGAAGAGCCTCTCCCCGGCTCGTAAGCACAGAGGGGAACACCGTCGAAACACTGCCGATGCAGTGCCTTGTGCGGCGGCCGGTTCTCGAACTCGCGAGCACACGGAAAAACCGCCCTTCCCGAGGAGAGAGAAAATGGAGCCTGTCCCCTGCCTCGAAAAGGCCTGCCCCTCTCACTTTGACGAAAGAGGGCCATACGTCCTTCGCGCACGAAAGAGCGCCCCGCTGCGGATTTTTTCACCGGCGGGGCGCTCTTTGGCTTTGCGGGGAGTTAGGCGAGGCGGTGCATCCAGGGGACGATGGAATCTCCCTGCAGGGCCACCGTTCCCGCACGACCGGGAAGTGTTCCCTTTTCGACGGGGCAGAGGGGGAGCCTTTCCGGCTCGACGGCGCGGGCCACGTCGTCCAGGGCGGTGAACCGGACTCCCCTCGCACGGCACCCCGTGAGAAAGGACTCGAAGAGGGCGAGCTTGCTCAAGCCCTCCATTTCAGCGTGGATGGTGTGAACATGGAGGATGTGGTCCTTCGGGGTTCTCGGTGCCGGAGTTTCCTGTGCGGCAGAGGGCGCCGGCGCTCGCCGGAGCAGTGCCAGGTAGGCGTCGCCCAGCGAGGCGTCGGTGGTTCCGGGGGCGCCGAGGCATTCATCCAGGGTGGGGAGCGTCGTGGGAATCTGCACCGTGCGAAGCGCTTCTCCCTCCGCGACGGGAAGGAACGGTTCCCTCCCCCTGCAGTCGCTGCAGTAGAGAAATCCTTTGCGTTCCTGCATGCGGAGGCTCGCCTCCGTGACCTGCCATCCCGGAGCGGCGCAGGAGCGGGGCGGCCTTCCTGCGATCTCCTCGAAGAGACCGCAGGCGCGGTCGAAATCCGCGGCGAGTTCCTCCGCAGGAATGCGGGGCAGGAGATCCTGCCATTTCACGTGATCCCAGGCGTGGATGCCGCAGTCGTGGCCGCTGCGCACGGCGTCCCGGAGCATCTGTGGATTCGGGCCGGCGATGAGAGGGGCCGGAAGAAGTGTGCCGTAGAGGAGTGTCTTCCATCCGTAGGTGCTGGGCGCTTTCGTGCGGCACATCTTGGTCAAGAACCCCGGGCGGAGGAGGCGCCGCACGGCCTTGCCGGAGTTGTCGGGGCCCAGGGAGAAGAAGAAGCTCGCCCGAATCCCCGTCCGGTCGAAGAGACGCAGCAGATTCGGCACGCCTTCGCGATGCCCTCGCAGGGTGTCCACGTCCACCTTGATGGCCAGACGCACCGTCATGCCCATGCGCCACCGTCGCCGAGATAGTAGTGCACGGTGTCCCGGACGATGTCCTCCAGGGAGCGCTTCGGACGCCAGTCCAGCAGGCGCTCCGCCTTGGCGATGCTGGGAACGCGGTGCTGCACGTCCGCGTAGCCCTTGCCGTAGTAGTCGTCCTCGGGAATGTCCGTGATGACCGCCGCCGCCGCGAGGGGGGCGTATTTCGGATAGGCCGCCGCGGCGTCCCGGACGAGGTGGGCCAGTTCCTTCACCGAGGCCTGATTGGAGGGATTGCCGATGTTCAGGATCTCCCCGTCGAGATTGTTCCGCTCGTTCCGGACGATGGCGAGGAGAGCGTCGATGCCGTCGTGGATGGAAGTGAAGCTTCGTCGCTGCCTGCCTCCGCCGACGAGATGGAGCGGCCTGCCGTGCACGAGGTTGAAGAGAAACTGGGTGATCACCCGGGCGGTTCCCCTCTCCGCATCGGCGGGCTCGTCAAGCCGGGGGCCGGTCCAGTTGAAGGGCCGGAAGCAGGTGAAGCGCAGTCCCCGTTCCTGTCCGTAGGCGGCGAGGACCCGGTCCATCATCTGTTTGCTGCAGCTGTAGATCCAGCGCATCTTGCTCACCGGACCGAGGACCAGGAGGGATTCATCCTCGGAGAGTTCCTTGTCCGGGCAGAGCCCGTACACCTCGGAGGTGGAGGGGAAGAGCACCCGTTTGCTGTGGGTCACGCACATGCGGACGATCTTCAGGTTCTGCTCGAAATCCAGTTCGAAGACGTAGAGGGGGTTCTTCACATAATAGGCAGGCTGGGCGATGCCCACGAGAGGGAGCACCACGTCGGCGGCGCGGACCCGGTCCTCGATCCAGGCGCTTTCGGCGAGAAGATCTCCCTTCCGGAAGACGAAGCGGGGATCGGTGAGGCAGTGCTCCAGGTGNNATGCGCGTGCAGGTCGAGAGCGGAGACGGTCCAGTCCGTCTCCGCGAGAATCCGCTCCGAGAGATGGCTTCCGATGAATCCGTTGGCTCCGAGAATGACCACGTTCATGCGTCGTGACTCCTTCCATTCCGTCGGTTCGTGTCCGTGTCCTCTTTTGGGGAGAATGTCCCTTCGCACGGCGGCGCGTCGGCCCGGTCCTCCCTGGGGCCGAGGCGTTCGCCTTCGCGGAGGTTCCGTGCGCCGAAGGCCATCCCGTCCATGTCCTCTTCTCCGGAGAGCAGGGGTGTTCCGGCGACGGAATCGCCCCACTGCACCAGTTCGAGACGTACTGCCGTACCGTTTCCGGCGAGCACCCGGAGCGGTGCCGTGGACAGCACGGTGCCGCAGGGAAAGGTCTTGGGGATGGCGGGGTCCTTTTCCTCGGGGAAGCACCGCCAGACGAGGAGCTTCCGCCCTCCCGCGAAGGTGAAGGCCCCCGGAAAGGGACGGGTCACGGCGCGGACGAGATTGTAGATCCGTTTTGCCTCCCAGGTCCAGTCGATGTGGCCGTCCTCGGGTCGCCTGCGTCCGAAGGTGGTGGCGAGAGCGGGATCCTGGGGAATGCGCGGTGCTCGCCCCGCCGCGAGCAGAGGCCAGGATCGTTCGAGAACGGCCACCGCCGCGTCGGCCACCTTGAGGGCCACGTCCTGGGCCGTATCCTCGAAGAGAATGGGAACCCGCTCCTGATCCACCAGGTCTCCCGCGTCGGCGCTCTTCACCATGTGGTGCAGGGTTGCGCCCGTCTCCGTCTCCCCCATGAGAACCGCCCAGTTGACGCACGCCCGTCCCCGGTACTTCGGCAGCAGGGATCCGTGCATGTTGAACGCTCCGAGCCCCGGCAGGCGCAGAATGCTCTCGCCGATCATGTCGCGGTAGTAGAAAGAGAAGAGCAGGTCCGGGCGGAGCGCACGGACCCGTTCCTCCGTCGGAGGACCGAAGAGGACGGGAAGTCCCGCCTCCAGGGCGGTTTGCGCCACGGAGTGGANNNNGGGTCGTCCTCGTAGGTGAAGACCCCCACCACGTGTGCGCCGAGACGGAGGAGTGTTTCGAGGCAGCGTGTGCCCACCTCGCTGTAGGCGAAGACCACGACCCGTGGTTCGCGCTCAGTCACGGCGTGCCTCCTCTCCTCCGACCATGCAGGCGAGGGGCTCATTTTCCGGCGTTGCGTCCTGCCATGGCACCGGAGGCGGCGTACCGCCCGGTT
>DIMS01000128.1:0-2714 GCA_002425685.1 Synergistaceae bacterium UBA5560
CCTTCTTCTCGGGCTTGTCGGCAACGAGGCTCTCCGTGGTGAGCACCATGGCCGCGATGGAACCGGCGTTCTGCAGCGCACTCCGGGTCACCTTCACGGGGTCGATGATGCCGGCCTGCACGAGATCCTCATATTCGCCGCTCACGGCGTTGAGACCATGCCCCTTGGAAAGGGTGGAAACCCGCTCGACCACCACGTCGCCCTGAAGACCCGCGTTGTTGGCGATGAGATGGAGCGGCTCCGTGAGGGCCTTCCTCACAAGGGCGGCACCGATCTTCTCGTCCGCCTCAAGTGTGCCGAGGAACTTGTCGAGAGCGGGGAGGCAGTTCACGAGGGCCACGCCGCCTCCGGCGACGATGCCTTCCTCCACGGCGGCCCTGGTCGCATTCAGGGCATCCTCGATGCGGTGCTTCAGTTCCTTCTGCTCGGTCTCGGTGGCAGCACCCACCTGGACGACCGCCACGCCGCCCACGAGCTTGGCGAGGCGCTCCTGAAGCTTCTCCTTGTCATACTCGGACGTGCTGTCCTCAAGCTCCCGCTTGATCTGGGCGGCCCGCTTGCGGATCTCCTCGGAATTCCCCGCACCCTCGACGATGGTGGTCTCTTCCTTGGAAACCCGGATTTTCTTGGCGCGACCCAGCATGGAAAGATCGGCGTTCTCGAGCTTGATGCCGATTTCCTCGCTGACGACCTGACCGCCGGTGACGATGGCGATGTCCTGGAGCATGGCCTTGCGGCGCTCGCCGAAACCGGGAGCCTTCACGGCCACGACCTGGAGAATGCCCCGAAGCTTGTTCACCACGAGAGTGGCCAGAGCCTCACCCTCGATGTCCTCGGCGATGATCATGAGGGGTTTACCCGCCTGCACGGCCTTCTCGAGGACGGGAAGCATGTCCTTCACGTTGCTGATCTTGCCGTCGTTGATGAGGATGTAGGCATCGTCCAGGGCGCACTCCATCCGCTCGGGATCGGTGACCATGTAGGGACTGATGTACCCCTTGTCGAACTGGAGCCCTTCCACCATCTCAAGGGTGGTTCCCACGGTCTGGCTGTCCTCGACGGTGATGACCCCGTCCTCGCCGACCTTCTGCATGGCCTCGGCGATGAGCTCGCCCACACCTTTGTCGTTGGCGGAAATGGCGGCGACCTGGGCGATCTTCGCCTTGTCCTTCACGTCCAGGGCGAGGCTCTTCAGCTCGTCCACGACGACATCCACGCCCTTCTCGATACCGCGGCGCATCAGGATGCCGTTAGCCCCGGCCACGACATTCTTCATGCCCTCGCGGATCATCGCCCGGGCGAGAACCGTGGCGGTGGTGGTTCCGTCTCCGGCGACATCGTTCGTCTTGGAGGCGACTTCCTTGAGGAGCTGCGCTCCCATATTCTCGAAGGGATCTTCGAGTTCGATCTCCTTGGCAATGGTCACGCCATCGTTGGTGATGGTGGGAGAGCCGAACTTCTTCTCGAGAACCACATTGCGTCCCTTGGGCCCGAGCGTTCCACCGACAGTGTCGGCCACGTGGTTGATACCCCGCATGAGCGCCCGACGGGCGTCTTCGCCATATGCAATAATCTTCGCTGCCATTGGTTGTGCACCTCCTGGAGGAATTGGGTATGTCTACGTTTCACTGTGCCGGAAAGAACTCCCTGCGGGAGAAGAACACCTCTAACCGACGATGGCCAGGACGTCCCGCTCGCTGAGAATAAGGAACTCCTCGCCGTCGATCTTGACTTCCGTTCCGGAGTACTTGCTGAAGATGATGCGGTCCCCCACCTTGACCTCAAGGGGAAGTTTCTGCCCGTTTTCGAGAACCTTTCCGGTCCCGACGGCCTTCACTTCGCCCTCCTGGGGCTTCTCTTTCGCCGTGTCCGGAAGAACGATGCCGCCCTTGGTCTTTTCCTCCTGGGAGAGGACCTTCACAACGANNACGATACGGTCCGCAAGGGGTTTGAGCTTCATTCACAATCCCTCCTCAAATTTTGTTTCCGTGTTAGCACTCATTTGGAACGAGTGCTAATTTGACCATGAATGATCTTACTGAGCTTCGGACAAGATCTCAAGCGCAGTGAGATCCATATTTCCACAGAAAAGAGCTTTCTATCCTCTTTTTTCGCTTTCTACGGCGTTTTTTCGATCCTTTTCATTCTGAGTCTTTGTGATCTCTCGCGACTGCAAAGCCGACGAGGCCGTTTTGTCCCGGATTTCGGGCAGAACGGCCTTGGCCAAGGAAAAAACGGGCACACGCGAATGCGTGAATTTCGCGTGGCAAGGCTCAGTGGGTGAGGGGAAGCGCCGGATCCGGCGAGAGGGAGAGGTCGGAAAAGAACCCTCGTCGATAGATGTTGTATCCCGCTGCGGCGATCATCACCGCATTGTCCGTACAGAGAGAGGGGGGGGGGAGAAAAATCTCCACGCCGGGCAACGCACCCAGCGCGCTCCGCAACGCACTGTTTGCCGCCACTCCACCCGAGACGGCGACGCGGCGCACCCCCGACCGCAGAACGGCGAGACGGATCTTTCCGACGAGCGAAGCGACGGCGGCCTTCTGAAAGGATGCGCACACATGAGCTGCGGGAATGGGTTTTCCTTCTCTTTCAAGCCTGCGCAGCACCCAGAGGACCGCTGTCTTGAGACCGCTGAAACTGAAACCGATCTCGTCGGAATGTTCGAGAGGCACGGGAAACGGAAAGGCATCGGGATCTCCCTCCCGGGC
>DIMS01000128.1:2722-4159 GCA_002425685.1 Synergistaceae bacterium UBA5560
GGGCGAGCCGGTCCACCACCGGGCCACCGGGATAGCCGAGCCCGAGCAGCTTGGCCACTTTGTCGTAGGCCTCGCCCACGGCGTCGTCCTTCGTCTCGCCCAAAAGTTCGTATTCACCGAAGGAGCGCACGAAAACGATCTCCGTGTGTCCCCCCGAGACGATGAGGGAGAGAAAGGGGGGCTCCAGAGACGGATGGGTGGCCACGTTGGCGAAGAGATGTCCCTCCAGGTGATTGACCCCCACGAGAGGAACTTCCCAGGCCTGGGCAAGCGCCTTGGCACTCATCACCCCCACGAGAAGAGACCCCACAAGGCCAGGCCCTGCAGTGACCGCAACGAGAGAGAGCTGTCTTGCGGGATTGCGGACTCCCGCCTCCTCCAGGATCCTCTGCAGCAAGGGAAGCAATACCTCCTGGTGACACCGGGAGGCGACTTCGGGAACGACTCCTCCGAAGGGCGCGTGCTCCTCTATCTGGCTCGAGAGCCCCTGGGCGAGAACGGTGCGCTGGTTTTCGAGAACACACACCGCCGTGTCGTCGCAGCTCGTTTCGATGCCGAGTGTCAGAAAAGAGGACTCCACCGTCAATGTCCTCCGCAACCGCAGCCGCCACCACAGCTGCTGCAGCTTCCGGTACAGCCCGCCTTCTTTCGGCGGGGCTCCCCCTGCTCGTGGATGAGGCTCTTTCCCCGACAGCGGGGACACTTGTTCGCGAAGGTCTCACAGGAAAACCGCTCCCCGCAGGAAGCACACCGATACACGTGCACGCTCTTCACCTCCCAGGGACGCGCAGCTTCGTCGCGTACTCTCCGTAGCCGAGACGGATCTCTTTCCCCGGAGCGATCTCTCCCGGAGGAACGACGAACGCGAACACGCCCACCGTATCGGAGGGAATCTCACCGTGGGGAAAGAAGTCTTTTCTCGTAAGGATGTCCTTCCACTGCACCGCATAGGTTCCAACAAAAATCTGTTCGGGATCGAAGGTCCAGGGAATGAGCGCCCGGTAGCGGCAGATGAAGAGGATCTTTCCTTTCGCGGCATTGCTGAGAAAATGCTGTACGTGCCATTTGAGCCAGTCCGGCGCTTCCGATTCGCCCCCGGAGGCGCGGCTGAGCACATTATCCACATAGACGAAGGTCATCTGCCCCCGAGCACCGACGATCATGCCCCCCAGATCCTGCCCCTCCACCCAGACGTTGGCGGATCGCTCCTCCACAAGTTCCTCCACGGACAAAGCGCGAGCGACGCGTTCTGTCCCCGCAACAAGGACCACGCACACCACAAGACAGATGCTCAAGATACGGAACACGTTCTTCACGGCGAAATTCCTCCCTTCTCTGTGGAACAGAGAGCGCCTGCGGAGGAACACGTTCCTCCCGGCGCAGACAATAATCCTCCCGGAGGACAAAGAACGCAAGTCTGCCCGCCGTTCGGAGAGG
>DIMS01000009.1 GCA_002425685.1 Synergistaceae bacterium UBA5560
CTCTGGCATGTAGGAAAAATTGAGGCGTATGGTGTTGCTCCCGCCGCCGTTGGCGTGGAAGGGTTCACCGGGAACGTAGGCCACTTTCCGGGCGATGCTCTCCGCGAGAAGCGCCTTGGTGTCGATGTCCCCAGCGAGGCGGAGCCAGAGGAAGAGGCCGCCTTGAGGAAAGGGGAAGGAGGCGGCGTTTTCCATGGTTTCCCTGATCGCCTCGGCCATGCAGTTTCTCCTGGTTACGTAGAGCGCTCGAATTCTGGCGATCTGGGCGTTGACGTCGAAACGCTCCAAATAGGTGTCGATCTGCATTTGGCTGATGGTCGAGGGTTGGAGGTCCGCCGCCTGCTTGACGAGGATGATCTGTTCCAGAATGGCGGGAGGTGCGATAAGCCAAGCCACCCGCAAGCCGGGGGCGAGAATCTTCGAGAAGGTTCCGAGGCTGACCGTGAGATCCGGATTGCCCAGAGCGCGGAGAGAGGGGAGGAACTCGCCTTCGAAGCGGAGTTCTCCGTAGGGATTGTCCTCCACGACGGGGACGCCGAAGCGGTCCGCCAGGTCGGTCAAGGCTTTGCGCCGTTCCAGAGACCAGGAACGTCCCGTGGGATTCTGGAAGTCGGGAATGACATAGATGAACCGTGCCTGTTTTTCCGCGGCGAGTTTTCGTTCCAGATCGTCCGGGAGCATTCCTTCGTCGTCGGTGGCGACGTCGACGAGGCGGGGGCCATAGGCCCGGAAGGCGGAGAGGGCCGCGAGGTAGGTAGGGTTCTCGCAGAGGACGACATCGCCTTCGTTGAGGAAAATCTTTCCGAGAAAATCCAGGGCCTGCTGGGAGCCGTTGACGATCTGCACGTCCTCCATGCGGGCGTTTGCATCCCAGAGCGTGCAGGATCTTTCGGCGATCTTCCGCCGCAGCGAGGGAAGCCCCTCCGCGAGGGAGTATTGCAGCGCCTTCGTTCCCGCTGTTTCCAGCGCAAGACTTGCGGCTTCGCGGAGTTCCGACACGGGAAACGCTTCCGGAGCAGGAAGTCCTCCCGCGAAGGAGATGATCTCGGGATCCTCCGTTACCTTGAGAATCTCCCGTATTTCCGATCTGTTCATGTGTTTCATGCGGCGCGCAAAATGGATCATGACCGTGTCTCCCGCCTTTCCGTTGTCTCTTTCCACATTCGTGCAAGCTCTTTCCGCGGAGTCTCCTCTTGTCTGTGAAAGCTCTTTGCAGAGGGAAAACTCTTCTTGAATTGACAGCATAGAGGAAACCTCGGAAAATAACAGATACAGATTTTCGGGAAACAGAGAAAACAGAGGAGGCGGGTTGCTGCGTTTCATCGAGTGACATCACGGGAAGGACGTCTGTTCGTTTTTCGGAGGCGGAGGTCTTCCGGAGAGGAAAGAAAGTGCTGTTTCGAACATGACATGACCGGGTGGCAAGAAAGGTGACATAAAGCGAGAAGAAGGGGAAGGGAACGCGTTTTCGGTGAAATGGAGGCAGCGGATGGAGAAGAATTTCCTCTACATGGGTGTGGCGGAGGAATTGGCAGCACGGATCCGGGACGGTGAATTCGCCGCGGGAGACCGGCTTCCCTCTTTACGGGAGCTGCGCCGCCGAACCGGCTTCGGACTGGCTACGGTCTATCAGGCGTATCTTGAACTGGAACGGCGCGGACTGGTCGTTTCCCGTCCCCGGTCGGGGTTCGTCGTGGAAGGAGGGCGTCCTTCGCTTCCGTTGCCCGAGACGTTCCGTGGTGTTCCCGATCCCCTTCACCCTACGCGGAGCGCACTCGCCGCAGCGGTGGTGGAAGCGGCGGCGACGCCCTCCATCCTGCCTCTCGGAGGGGCGTCCCCGTCTCCGGAGTTAATGCCCCGGGCTTTTCTTGCGCGCCTCACGCGAGAGGTCTTGCGCCAGGACATGGATGCCGTTGTGGGATATGAACATCCCAAGGGCTATCCGGAGCTGAGGCGCCGCATCGCCCGAAGATGCCTGGGGCGGGCCGGGTTTTTGTCTCCGGAGGAACTCGTCATCACCAATGGCGCGACGGAGGCGGTTGCCCTCTGTCTTCGGGCCGTGACAAAACCGGGGGATGCGGTGCTCGTGGAGAGTCCGGCCTATCACGGTTTTCTGCAGATCATGGAGGATCTGGGGCTCTTTGCCCTGGAAGTGCCCGCCCGCCCTGACAGGGGACTTGATCCTGTTCAGGTCGAAGCTGTTCTGGCGCAACGAAAGGTCGCGGCCTGTCTGGTCGTGCCGAATGTGAACAATCCACAGGGCTTCATCATGAGGAATGAGGACAAGGAAGCTCTGGTGGAAATTCTCACCCGTCGTGACATTCCCGTCATCGAGGACGATACCTACGGAGAGTTGGCCTACGGAGAGGAGCGGCCGCGAATGCTCCGAGCCTTCGATCGCAGAGGCATGGTCCTTTCCTGTTCGACCTTTTCCAAGACGCTCGCTGCGGGAATGCGTCTGGGGTGGGCTGCGGCGGGACGTTTTTCCGAAAAGGTGGCGCGGTTCAAGCTTAACGCAAGCGTGGGGACGGGGAGTCTGCATCAGAGGGTGGTGGCGTCGGTGCTCGAAAAGGAGCCGACCTTCGAGCGGCACCTGCGGCATCTGCGGAACACCTTCCGCCGCTCCATCGATCTCGCGAGGCGCGGTGTGGAGCGGCATTTCCCCGAGGGAACGCGTCTTTCGGCGCCCCAGGGAGGTGCTCTCCTCTGGGTGGAACTTCCTCCCGGCGGCGATTCCCTCGAACTCTACAGGAGGGCGCTGGAGTCCCGCATCGCCATTCTCCCGGGCCTGATCTGTTCCACCACTGATGCGTATCGAAGATACATCCGTCTGAACTGCGGGCATTCCTGGAACGAGGAGTTCGACGAGGGAGTGCGTGTGCTCGGAAGGATCGCACACACGTTCGTGAAAGAGTGAGTGCCTTGCGGGAAGAACCATGTCGCCGCGTCCGTTCTCCGGTGTGGTGTGGTTTTCCCGGAAATCACGCCGGGGAGGGCGATAGCGTGCGATGCTGCCACCCTTTTCCCCGGCGTGGGCTCTGTGGCGGTCAGCGTCGCCGGAAGAGGAGAAGGAGCGGAAGGGCGAGCAGCAGCGCGCCCGCGGTTTCCCCTCCGAGAACGCATCCTCCGCCTCCGGATCCGCCCGGGCCCGGTGTGACCGTGAGCGTCGGTGTGGGTGTGGTGCTTCCTGTCCCGGAAAAGGCCTTGAGGCACACGTTTCCGTTTTCTGCGATCACGGTGAGATCATCCCAGTCGCCGCCGGCGCCGGTGACGCTGATGAAACTCTGTCCCGCCGCGGCGGTGGCCTTGTCGGAATAGTCCGCGACGGGGTATTCCACGGGGATGGGGGCGTCAAAGCCTGGAGTGGTGAGTTTCACGACGACGGAAAACCTCTGTCCCGCCGCAAGGGAGACGGGCCGGGTGAGGGTGACCGTGCGATAGCCTGGGACGGCGAGCGTGCCCGTGGTACGTGATCCCGCAACCCTCGTTCCCAAGACAGGGTCGCCGGCCATGACTCCGGTGTAGAAGTCAATCTCGTAGGCCGTGTCCGGGGCGGCGGCGTAGAAGGCAACTTCCGTGATCGGTTCGGATGCGGCAGCGGTGAAGATGTTGGCGAACCACGCCGTGGAGGAGCCGGGAACGCCCATCTGGCCTACCCATCCGAGGGGGTCGTACTGATAGATGGTTGCGGCGTGAGCGACCGGTTCCGAGACGTAGGCCACCACCTCGGAGGTGTTCAGGGGAGCGTCCTCGTAGGAGAGCCAGAAGTATCCCGCGTTGCCCCAGGCGCTTCCCCAACTGTTCTTGATGAGCCAGGCTCCGTCCGAAGCGGGGATGTTCCGACCGAAATTTTCCTTGGGGAAGGCGTCGTCCCAGCCCACCACCAGCACCTGGTGATCCAGATCGTCGAATCCGCCCGAGGCGACATAGAGGGCGTTGGTGGCGCTGTTCCAGGAATCGGGGTCCTGGACGGCCATGTGCACTGCGATGGAAAGGGCTCCGTAGGTCATGAGAGCCTGCTTCGTCGTGGCAATAGTGTAGCTTGATCCGTTCCGGATCGGCAGATAGAGCACGTCCCGCACGCGAACCCGGGCAGCGCGGCTCGTGGCCGCACCGGGGAGTCCCGAATAGGGGTCGTCGCTCTCCAGGACGGGGCCGGTCCCCCGGGCGACGAGCGCGGCGGATCTCCACGAATCGCCCCCCTTGTTATAAGGGGTGTAGGGAGCGTTGCAGGTGAATGCCGGGAAGGTGCCTGCGCCGGTGTTCTCGTCGGTGTACCCGAACCAGGAGTGGTGCCGTTCGGAGAGGTCCAGTGCCGCTTCGCCGTTTTTGATCAGGTTGGACTCCACGGAGCCAAGGGCCGCGAAGGCCCAGCAGGTACCGTAGGCGCCCTGGTCGCGCACGGCGGTCACGTAGCTCGTTCCTGCCACGTTCCGTAGGTCGTAGGAGGCGGGGAGGCTTTTCGTGCGGAGTCTCAGGGCCGTTTCGGAGAGGGGCGTGATGTGGCGCAGGTTCACCGGCGAGGGGACGTACCCCTTTCCGTGCTCGCCTTCTGTCTGTGACGAAAGTGTTTCCGTTTCTCTCGCTGCTTGCCATTCCAGAAAGGCCGGATTTTGGGGAGCGAAGCGAAACGGCGTCTCTCCGAAGGCGGGTAGGACCGGGAACATGAGGGCGAGGAACGAGAGGAACAACAGAGGTGCGGTACTCCGGTTTCGCATGGGCGGTCACGCTCCTTGGGCGGGATTCAGGTGTTTCTGGAGCTTACGTTCTGTCCGCTCTTTGCGCAAGGGGGAGAAAAAGATTGTTCCGAGGATGCCAGGCGGGGTTGTTCAGCCTGCGGAGAAAGGCTGGGAAGCTCTGGCACGACAAATGCCGCAGAGTATAATGAGCATGTGGACGACCTGCGCCCTGTTCCGGCATGGACATCTACAGCATGAGGTGGTGGAGTGGTGCATGAAAAGGAAAGAACTGACGGCATTTTCGGGGGGAGCCGAGGACGCCGGGCGGGAATCCCTCCGGAACGCCCCGGATCGGGAGGAACTTCTGGTGCGGCGTGCCCAGACAGCATCGCGGATCGGTACCCAGGGACTCCTGGTGAATCTCTTTCTCACTCTGTTCAAATATCTTGCCGGGTACGCGGGACGAAGTGCCGCCATGATCGCCGACGCGACGCATTCGCTGTCGGATCTTCTCACGGATGTGGTGGTGGTCCTCGGGTTTCGTTTCGTGCAGAGGCCCGAGGACGAAGGACACGATTTCGGTCACGGAAGGATCGAGACCGTTCTCGCCCTGCTTTGCGGCGCCTTTCTGGCTCTTGTGGGTGTGGGCATTTTCTGGACCGCCGCGGTCCGACTCCTTGAAATCCACCGGGGTTTGCTTCCGGCCGCCCCGGGGGGCGTCGCGCTGTTCGCGGCCATCTTGTCCGTGGTATCCAAAGAGTGGCTCTACCGCTACACACTCCTCTGGGGCCGCCGCCTCGACAGCAGCGTGCTCGTGGCGAAGGCGTGGGACCATCGTTCGGACGCGCTTTCCTCCGTGGGAACCCTGGTGGGCATCGGCGGCGCCTTTTTTCTCGGAGAGAAATGGCGCTTGCTCGATCCTCTGGCGGCGCTGGTGGTGAGTGTCTTCGTCGTTCGGGCGTCGCTGCCCATTCTTCGGGAGAGCCTGCACGAACTGACGGACGGTTCCCTGGACGACGAGCTGGAGACGCGCATCACCAACGTGATCCGCAACACCCCTCTCGTGACCGATTGTCACGCCCTGCGCACGCGGCGTCTCGGCTCCTACGTGGCATTGGAGGCCCATGTTCTGGTCGGGAGGCATCTTTCCATCGTGGAAGCCCACGACGTCACCGAAGAAATCGAGGTTCGCCTCCGCCGCATGTTGGGAGAGGCGAGCCTCGTGAACCTTCATGTGGAGCCCGAACCGCAGGAAAGAACATCTGTTCCGTCGAAGGGGGCGTAGTTCGACATAGCCCCCCGGTTCGGATCGCGAAAAAAGCGGGCTGTCACTTCAGGGATGGCATGTTTCCCGCCGGATTTTCGACGCGGTTCCCGTCTCTCTCGATTTCACGTTCCGCCGCGGAGCGCACTTCCGCCGCAATGTCCTTTGCCTTGGAGGAAGCCGCGGCTACGGCCTTCATGAACGCTGTTCGGATACGGCTTTCCTCCAGTTCGTACAGTCCCTCGATGGTGACGCCGCCCGGCGTCGTGACCTGATCACGCAGTTCCGCAGGGTGTTTCCCCGATGCAAGGAGGAGCTGGGACGCGCCGATGGCGGTATGCGCTGCGGCGCGGAGTGCGATGTCCCGGGGAAGCCCGACCCGGAGGGCGCCGTTGATCATGGATTCCACCACGGTGTAGATATAGGCCGGGCCGGATCCCGACATGGCGGTGAGTACGTCCAGGAACTGTTCGTCCACCTGTTCGCCTTCGCCGAGACATGCGAAGGCCGCTCGAGCGAGCGTCATGTCCTCCTCCGTCGTTTGGTCGTCACGACAGAAGACCGTGTATCCCCGTCGCACGAGCACGGCGGTGTTGGTCATGGCCCGAATGAATCTTGCTTCCGGCGCTGCCTTTTTCATGAGTTCGAGCGTGATGGCCGCGGCGAAGGAGACCACGAGTTTCCCCGAGCAGGCCGGAGCGATGTTTCGAAGCACGGGGACCACCTGGCCCGGCTTGACGGCCAGGATGATCAGATCGGCCTCTGCTGCCGCACTCAGATTGTCCGGAGCGATTTCCGCGCCCTTTTGCCGCAATCCCTCCAGCTTGTCTACTTTCCTTCGCGTAGCCGTAACCGCGCAGTAGGGGAGCAATGCCTCGGCGATGGCTCCTCCGATGACGCCCGCTCCGATGACCGCAATCTTTCTGTTTCGAAACCGTTCCATGCCCATCCCTCCGAAGACGATTCCCCGGAGGAGCGACGGACGTTTGCAACCCGAGCTCCTCCGGGGCGTTGGCGTGTCGATATTGCGGAAGTATAGCACTCCGAGAGAAGGGGAATGTCGTGGATATTGCATATCCGTCGGAGTGTCCGGGCATGGTGGGGGACATGTCTCCACGCTCTTGCAAATGCGCGGCATGCTTCCGTTGTCCGTCATGTGCGGGTCAGTCACGTCGTCGGCGCTTCTTTTCGGCCCTCCGGGACGCCGGGCGCCGAAGGAGAAAGCCGAGGGGAATGCTCCATGGAAACAGCGTTCCCGAGCCGATATGGCAGCCGCCCCCTCCGATGGCATTGCTCGCGGGAGCTTCCGAGATGGGCGGGGAGGGGGAGGTGGGAGGAATCGGCGTGCCGGACGGCACGGAGGTGATGGGCGGCATGACGGATGGAAAGGGCGTCGGTGTTCCGGTCGGGGTTCCTGTCACGTTCGGAAGCGGAGAGAAAGCGGCACGAAGCGTGTGTTCTCCGTGAAGTTCTTCGAGGTTTACGTCCAGGTGTGTTTCCGCCCTCCCGGCGGAAACGGCGAAAAACAGGGGGGATTGGTCCAGAAAAACCGTATCGATGCGATATCCAGGGGAGGCCGAAACGGCGAGGTGCTGTTTTTGGCCGAATCGACCTCGTACTCTTCCCGACGGGGTGATGGTTCCTCCCTGACCGGCTTGGGTGATGACGAGCCATCCCGGTGCGAACAACGCCCGTACGTACCGGTCTCGGTCGAGAAGGAGAGTCACGGACGGACTCGTTCCCGTCACGTCGCCGCTCCATCCGTCGAAGAGCGGTACGTATTCCGCTGCGATGGAAAGAGCGATGAGACTTCCCGCTTCATAGCTCAGGGAGTTTCTGCGCGGGTCCGCTCCGGAGAACAAGCGGTCCGCCTCTTTTGCGGCGAGCGGCGGAAGAAGAGATCTCGTTTCGCGGTTTTCCGTGAAGGAATCCCCCGGCAGGCTGCGTTCCACTTCTCCCGTGCCGGAGATGCCGAGGGTGAGAATTTTTCTGTGCCAGGACTGGTAGGCCCCGATGTCGGGGGAGGTTGCCTCGGGGCGTGAAACGCCTCGTTGGTCGACCGACACGACCTCCGCGGAATCGGCAATGCCCCTCGCCACAGCGGCGCTTTCCGGGAGAAGCGCACATGTCCTGGTGGGGCCGCCGTTCCAGTCCGGCGTATCCAGCAGGGGGTCGGCACCACTGTTGCCCGTGCCTCCATAATTTCCCTCGACGATGCAGTATTCAACGACGGGCGCGGTTCCCGCATGCCGGATCGGCCCCTTGTCGTTGCTCCAGAGAATGGTGTTCCGGAATTGCGCTGTCCCTCCGAGAATGTACAGCCCGCCGCCGTTTCCGGCGATATTTTCCACCAACGTACAGTGTCGCAGGCGCAGCGTGCCGTTCTGCTCGTAGATCGCTCCGCCGGCCGAAGAGGCGCGGTTTCCGGTAAAGGTGGTGTTCACCGCGTCGAGAGTGCCCTTTGCGAGGAAAAAAGCGCCTCCGACGGAACTCGATCCCGGAGAGGTGTTTGCCATGAAGTGACTGCTTTCGACGGAGAAATTCCCTCCGGAGGAGGCCGCGCCTCCACCCCTGGCGGACAGATTGTTCCGAAGAGTACAGTCTTTCAGAAGAGGCGATCCGCTTTCGTTGAAAAAGGCACCGCCTTGGCCGGAGGAGGCAATCGTCGTGTTCCCGGAGAAGGTGCAGTGTGCCAGAATGGGTTGGCCGGAACTGGTGTATGCGCCACCGCCACGCTTGTCCGCAGTGTTGTCCGAAAAGAGACACCCCGAGAGCACCGGTTTCCCCGAGTGTGTGTAAAATCCGCCACCGTAGTCTCCGGCACGGTTTCCAAAGAAAAGACATGTTTCGATCATGGGGCTGCCGGTGTCGGTGTACATGCCGCCCCCGAAATTGTTCGCGGCGTTCCCCACGAACGCGCAGTTGCGAATGACCGGGCTTCCCTGAGCGCTTGTGCATCCTCCTCCCGAGACGGAGGCATTTCCGCCGGTTACGACGAAACCGTCGAGGATCGTTGTCGCGTCGGCGCCGGTGACCACCGTCACGACGGCGTTGCTGTTCGTTCCATGAATGCAGTCCGCGCTGACGGTGATTCCTCCCTCGATGCAGAGGTCATCGCCGGCGAGATCCCCCGTGAGGATGGTGACATGGCGCTTCCAGTCCCGCTGGTTCCGGTCCGTCTCGTTTCCCGCGAATCCGCCGTAGAGAGCGACGTTTTTCTTGAGGAGAAAAGTCCTGCTCCGGTTCATTTCCGGGGACGGACGGTAGATTCCTTGGGCGATGCGGAATTCATGGGCTGTTTTACCGCCGGCATCCACGGCGGCGAGCGCGTCGTGGAGTTCCGCCTCACCGAGGGCATTGCTCCAGTCGATGCCGTTTCGCGCACCGTCACCGGATGGAGTGACGTAGCGCACCAGCGCCTCGGCAAAAACGGCGGAGGAAAAGGCCGAAGCCAGCCAGAGGAAGGCGAAGAGAATTTTCATGGCCTCTTTCGTTCGTCCGGAAAGGGGTCCTGTGTGGAGGGTTCTCATTTTGACTTCTTCGTAAAGAGATGTGGCGCGTACATTGACGGAAAATTTCGGAAATTGAAGAGGCCGCAAGGAGATCCCTCGTTTCCTCTATGATTTCTGTCGTGATCAGTATAGCAGGTATCTTGAAAATCTTGGAAAAACTGGATTTAAGAGAATTTCAGTAGGGCTTTTAAAAAACATCCTGAATGCTGGCTCCGTGGAGGTCACGCCTTGTAAAAGAGCCGAAATACGTATTTTCGAGGAGGTGTTGACGTATTCCTGTGTTGTTGTCTGGAAATTTACGTAGCATGTTGACACGACGAATAGCATGCACAATAATGAGTGTCGCGATTTTTCCAGAAGTTCAACGGTCTTTGTTACACAGATTCCGGCATTTTGCGAGTTGCCGGGAGACGGACGAATCGCTGCGGGATGTGGGGAAGAAGTTCCGGCGTATCGTGGAAACGAATCGGGAGGTGTTAGGATGGACGCGAATCAGTACATCGATGAAATCATCCAGGACGTATTGACCAAGTATCCCTGGCAGAAGGAGTTCAATCAGGCTGCGCTGGAAGTTCTGGAGTCGATGCGACTCGTCATCGAGCGATATCCGAAATACGCGGAGCACCGTATCCTCGAGCGGCTCATCGTTCCTGACAGGGTCGTCGTTTTCCGGGTTCCCTGGCAGGACGACCAAGGCAACTACCAGATCAACCGGGGTTTCCGCGTCCAGTTCTCCAACGCTCTCGGCCCCTACAAGGGCGGCCTCCGACTTCATCCCACCGTCAACCTCAGCGTTCTCAAGTTTCTCGGCTTCGAGCAGATCTTCAAGAACAGCCTCACCGGCCTCGCCCTCGGCGGTGCCAAGGGCGGCAGCGACTTCGATCCCAAGGAAAAATCCGACGACGAGGTCATGCGCTTCTGCCAGGCCTTCATGAACGAGCTGTTCCACTACATCGGTCCCGACACGGATGTTCCCGCCGGGGACATCGGCGTGGGGGTCCGGGAGATCGGCTATCTTCTCGGACAATACAAGATGCTCACCCGCATCTACGCGGGGGGCGTCCTCACAGGAAAGAGCATCCACTGGGGTGGCAGCCTCATCCGGACGGAGGCCACGGGCTACGGTCTTGTCTACTTCGTGGACGAGATGCTCCGCGTCCGGGACGACGAGGTGCGGGAGAAGCATGTCCTCGTGTCCGGGTCGGGGAACGTGGCGCAGTACGCTATCGACAAGGTGAACCATTTCGGAGGCATTCCCATCAGTTGTTCCGATTCGAGCGGAACGATCATCGACCTGGACGGCATCCGGGGAGAAAAGTTCGACTTTCTGCTGGACCTCAAGAACGTCCGAAGAGGGCGCATCGCCGAGTACGCCGAACAGTTCCGCACGGCGAAGTTCTATCCCGGGAAGCGCCCCTGGGGGCTCGCGCCCGCGAAGATCGCTCTTCCCTGCGCCACGCAGAACGAACTGGACCTGGACGATGCGACGGCTCTCGTGGAGAACGGTTGCATGTGCGTGGCCGAAGGGGCGAACATGCCCACCACCCCGGAGGCGGTGGCCTATCTTCAGGGACACGGCGTTCTCTTTGGTCCCGGCAAGGCGTCCAACGCGGGTGGCGTGGCCACTTCTGGGCTGGAAATGTCCCAGAACAGCCTGCGTCTCAGTTGGACTCGCGAAGAAGTGGACGAGAAGCTCCGGGGCATCATGCGCTCCATCCACAAGCGGTGCCGCGATGCGGCGGAGGAGTTCGGCACGCCGGACAACTATGTCAACGGAGCCAACATCGCGGGTTTCATGCGCGTTGCCCGGGCTATGGACGATCAGGGGTTGGTGTAGGCGAACCGGATTTCCGGTCGTTGCGGACACCGAAGAAATAGGCAAGGGCCTCCCGAATCTCGGGAGGCCCTTTTGCGGTTCCGTCGCGTGTTTTGTTTTATGCCGTGGTGTCTACATGTTGTCCGGAAGAAGCGTCTCCATCGCTTCCGTCGGAGGCGTACACGCTCTGCCATGCCGGATTCCAGGAAATCGAGCCGCCTTGTTTCTTCTTTTCCCGGGATGTCTCCCGGGGAACGTCTTCTCCGTTCCGAAAATCCTGTTCGCCCTCGTCCCGGGAAAGGTGCTCACGGAACACGTCATCCCAGGGTCGGTTTTTTCGGGGGTCCTTCTTCTGTCCCTTCGGGTTCACGCGCTTCGGATTGACGGGGTCCACCGGAGCGATTGCGGTAACGCCGTCGATGCGCCGTTCCATGTTCCGCACCTCCTTTCCGGGGAATTTCAAAGAGGTAACATCTCTTTCCAGAGGATGTATCGGTTTGCGTTCGGACGGACCAAAGTCATTCGAAAAAATGAGTCTCAAGGCCCATGCAAACACAGGTGAAATATGATAGGGTTCTCCGCTAGAAAGATGAAGGGCAATGTGCCAGGATCAACACCCTTTAATCGGGTTCCGTGAGGCCCGGAAGGAGGAAAACGCAATGCGGAGAAGGATCTGTGCTCGGAGAGCGGCTGCCGTGACGGCGAAAGCGTGCTTTTTCGAAGGCATCTTTCCGGAAGAAAGAATCCGGACATATGGTGGGATCGGTAACGGTCGTGTTCTCTCCCGGAGAGGACACGACCGCTTTTTATGCATGAGGAGGGATATCCCATGACATGGCAGGAAAAGGCCCGGGTGCAGACTGCCCAGGAGATGGACCGCTCTCTCCGGCGCATGGCCCACGAGATCGTGGAACGGAACAAGGGACTCGACGGGGTTGTGCTCGTGGGCATCCAGCGCAGGGGAGTTCCCCTGGCTGAGCGGATCGCCAAGCTGCTGGAGAAGTTCGAGGGAATGCTTCCGCCTCAGGGAAAACTGGACATCACGCTTTACCGGGACGATCTCTCCCTGCGGTATCCCCAGCCCCTTCTCCGGGGGACGGACGTTCCCTTCGATCTCTCGGGACGCAAGGTGGTCCTCGTGGACGACGTGCTCTATACGGGCCGCACCGTCCGGGCCGCGCTGGACGCCCTGATGGACCTCGGGCGCCCCGCGTCGGTGCAGCTTGCGGTGCTCGTGGACCGGGGACACCGGGAACTGCCCATCCATGCGGACTACGTGGGCAAGAACCTGCCCACCTCCCATGCGGAAGTGGTGGAAGTGCGGGTTGCCGAAATCGACGGCGCCGACGAAATCTGGATCTGTGAAAAGGTGGAGGAACAGGCATGAGTTGGATGCATCGGCATCTTCTCGACGTGGATGCCCTCTCGAGACCGGAAATGGAACTGCTGTTGGATCAGGCGGTGCACATGGAAGACCTCCTCGACCGCCCCATCAAGAAGGTGCCCGCTCTGCGGGGGAAGCTGGTGGTGAACCTCTTCTTCGAACCCTCCACGCGTACCCGGGTCTCCTTTGAACTGGCGGAAAAATTTCTCGGCGCCGACGTGGTGAACTGGGCCGCCTCGGGATCGAGCACGAGCAAGGGAGAGACGCTGCGGGACACCGCGTGGACACTGGAGGCCATGGGTGCCGATGCGGTGGTGGTCCGCCACGGTATGCCCGGCGTTCCCTGGTATCTCAGGGAGAAACTGCGAAAGGCCTCGGTCTTCAACGCCGGTGACGGCGCTCATGCACATCCCACTCAGGCCCTGCTCGACGTCTACACGGTATGGAAGCACTGCAACCGCTCCCTGGACGGGCTTCGCGTCGCCATCGTGGGAGACGTGCTCCACAGCCGGGTGGTGCGGAGCGATGTGCAGGCCTTCCGTCTTCTCGGCGCGGAGGTGGTCCTCGCCGGGCCGAGAACACTCATGCCCCTCGAAACGGACGCTCTCGGAGCCGTCTACGAACCCGACCCCGTCAAGGCCGTGGAGGGAGCGGATGCGGTATATCTTCTGCGCATCCAGAAGGAACGGGCACTGGAGGGACTCTATCCAACGGACGACGAATACCATCGCCGCTGGGGTGCCGACGAGGAGCTGATGGCCAGGGCAAAGAAGGGCGCCTTCGTGATGCACCCCGGCCCCATCAACCGCGGCGTGGAGATCGCCTCCGCCGTCGCGGACGGACCGAACAGCCTCATCCTGGACCAGGTGCGCAGCGGTGTGGCGGTGCGCATGGCCCTGCTCTATCTCTGCATGGGAGGAATGGAAGCATGAGCACGGAACGGATGGAACGATGCTGTGGCGGAGAAGTGCCGCTGCTGCTCAAAGGTGGTCGAATTTTCGACGGGGAACGGTTTCTTGACGGCGTTACGGACGTCCTTCTCGAGGATGGACGCGTGCGCGCCCTGGGAAAGGACCTGCCCTCCCCGGAAGGGGCGAAGGAGCTCCAACTCGCCGGACTTCTGGTCTGCCCTGGTTTCATCGACCTGCACGGACACTTCCGCGATCCCGGGCAGACCTGGTGCGAGGATCTCGTCTCCGGCTCCCTCGCCGCGGCGGCGGGCGGCTACGCCGTTGCGGTGGCCATGCCCAACACCCTGCCCCCTCTCGACAACGATGCGCTCGTGCGGGACGTGATCGAGCGCGGGCGACGGGCCGGAGGTGCCCGTATTCTTCCCGCGGGGTGCGTGAGCAAGGAGCGTAAGGGAGAAGAGATGGCGGAGCTTGCCGCCATGGCCGACGCGGGGGCGGTGTTCTTCACCGACGACGGTGCTCCCGTGCTGCGGGCGCGATTGCTCCGGAACGCCCTGCTCTATACGAAGGATCTGGGTGTGCGGGTCCTGGAACACCCAGAGGAAAAGGATCTCACGAAAAGCGCCCAGGTGACGGAGGGACGCTGTTCCGCCCTGAGCGGCATGCGTGGGTTTCCGATCTCCGCGGAGGTTCTGGGCGTGCTGCGTGCCCTTGTTCTTGCCCGGGAGACGAACTGTGCCGTGCACCTCACGCATGTGAGCACTGCCGCGGCACTGGAGGCGATTCGCGCCGCCAAGGCGGACGGGGTCGAGGTGACCTGCGACGTGACGCCCCATCACCTCGTCCTTTCCGAGGAGGATGTGCTTCGGAGCAATCTCCACGCCGCCTTCAAAGTGAACCCGCCGCTGCGGAGTACCGCCGACCGGGATGCGCTCTGGCGGGGAATCGCCGACGGAACCGTGGATGCCATTGCCACGGATCACGCTCCCTGGCACGAGGATGAAAAGGATCTTCCCTTCCAGGAGGCCAATTTCGGCATCGCTTCCTACGAGTGCGCCGTCGGTGCGGTGCTGGACTATCGGCGGAACGCCGAGCCGGAGGTTCCCCTCGAGCGGCTGCTCGCGCTTTGGACCTCCCGCCCTGGTGCACTGCTTCCCCAGAGCGCGGCGTTTCCGGGACGACTTGCGGAGGGGCTTCCCGCCCATGTGACGGTGGTGGATCCCGAGAGTGCTTTCCGGGTGGACCCCGCACTCTGGAGGAGCAAGGCCCGCATCACGCCCTACAAAGGAAGACATTTCACGGGGCGCCCCGTGCTCACCGTCGTGGCGGGAAAAATCGTCTTCTCCGCTCTCGAGGGAGGCGCGGTGCGTGTGTAGCGGCACGGTGGAGGAGCGCTCGGCCAGACTGGTGGCGCGCACCTTTCTGGGGGGCGGAGCGGCCCGGGAACGCGGGCCGCTCCTTCTGGAACTGGACGCTCCGGAGATCGCCGCGAAGTCCCTGCCTGGGCAGTTTCTGCTCGTCACCTGCGGTGAGGGAAGCGACCCTTTTCTCCTGCGGCCTCTCGCCGTGGCGGGCGTACGAGGCGAGGTCCTCTCCCTGCTCGTCCAGGTCCGAGGGGAGGGAACGCGGCGCCTCGCCGCTCTTGCGCCGGGGAGTGTGCTGCGGCTTCGGGGCCCGCTGGGTACTCCCTTCACCACGCCGAAGGAGGCGGAGCGGCTTCTGTGCATCGCCGGGGGTGTGGGTGCGGCACCGCTTCTTTTCATGGCGGAACGATGGGGCGGTTCCGTGCTCCTGGGGGTTCCCGACGCGTCCTGGGAGGGACTTGTCCATCACTGTGTCTCGAGAATCGGTTCCTCGAAGGTGACGGTCCTCTCCGATGACGGAAGCCTCGGCGAAAAAGGAAATCCCTGCTCGTTCCTCGCCTCCGAAAAAGGCTCCGCGTTGCTCGCGTTTCCGAACACGCGGATCTGTGCCTGTGGCCCTACAGGAATGCTCGCTGCCCTTGCGGAGGCGCTTCCTCCCTCCCTGCCCTACGAAGCGAGCCTCGAAACCCGCATGGGGTGCGGCTACGGCGGTTGTCTCGGCTGCGTCGTTCCGACGGAACGGGGGCGTCTCCGAGCCTGCGTGGAGGGGCCTGTCTTTGCCGGAAGAGAGGTGCGCTGGCATGAGCTGGGATGACGTCTGTGGAAAAAGCAACCCCGGGGTGCGCCTTTCCGTGTGTTTGGGAGGCGTGACCTTGGCCTCGCCGGTTCTTTTGGCCTCGGGAGTCTGGCCCATGGACCCCTCCCTCTGGCCGGTTCAGACCCTTCGTGGCGTTGGGGGCATCTGCTCCAAGGGACTGACCCTGGAGCCCCGGGAGGGGAATTCCGGTATCCGGATTTGGGAGACTCCCTGCGGCGTTCTGAACAGTATCGGTCTTCAGAACCGGGGTGTACGTGTCTTCGTGGAGGAGGAGCTGCCCCGCATGGCTGCGACGGGGATTCCCGTGATCGCCAACGTGGCGCCTGCGGGAAGTGTGGAGATGGAGCCCCTTTTGGCGCCCCTGCGCAGTGCGGGGGCATCTGTTGTGGCGGTGGAACTCAACCTTTCCTGCCCCAATGTGGCCGACGGCGGCATGGCCTGGGGAAAGACCCCCGAGGGCATACGGGAGGCGGTGCGGGCGGCTCGGGGATGCTGGCCCGGCCCCCTGTGGGTGAAGCTCACACCCCAGGCGCCCGACATGGCGGCGGCAGTGCGTGCCGCCGAAGACTGCGGTGCCGACGCGGTGGTGGTGGCCAATACCTGGCTCGGCGCCGCCATGGATCTGAAACGGCGCCGCCCCGTCTTTGACCGGATCGTCGCGGGCCTTTCCGGCCCCGCCGTCTTTCCACTTTCTCTGCGGTGCGTCTGGGAGGCCGCGGAGGCGACGACAGTGCCGCTCATCGGCTCCGGCGGCATCGCCTCCTGGGAGAATGTCGCGGCGATGCTCCTCGCCGGGGCGACGGCGGTGCAGGTTGGCTCGGGACTCTTCCGGGACCTGGATCTTCCCGGAAAAATCGTGGACGGGCTCGCCGCCTACACGGCGTCCTCGGGCTTCGGGGAAATTTCCGACCTCGTCGGAACGGGAAGAAAATATTCCGAATATCGGTGAACACCCATGTTTCTTCTTGGGTGTCTCGACCGGTGTCGTCCCTTGATGTTCTTGCGTCGAAGGAGCGTTCTTCGAGGAGCGGTTCTTTCCGTTGCTTTGGCGGCTGGCGGTGTTCCCGGCGGGAAATGGAGAAGCGTGTGTTCGTGAAAGGCAGGTGCGACGCATGAGCAACGGGCATGGGACGGCGAAGATCATCGCGGCGCTGGATCTCCCGACGGGAGAGGCGGCGCTGCGTTTTCTCGAAAAAATGGTTTGCGGAACAAATGCCGGGGCGTGTGTCCCCCTCGAGTACGTGAAGGTGGGCCCCCGCCTCTTCGCCCTTGAGGGACGGCGGTTCGTGGAAGGATTGGTACGGGATGGCTACAAGGTCTTTCTCGACCTGAAACTGCACGATATTCCCAACACTGTCGCGGGTGCCGTGGACGCTCTTGCGGGTCTGGAGCTCTGGGCGTTGACGCTTCACTCCGGAGGCGGTCGCGAGATGCTTGTCGCTGCGGCGAATGCCCGGGATGCGGCGGGGAGCGCCATGCACCTTCTGGGTGTCTCCGTGCTGACCAGCGTGGACGACGCGACCTGGAAGAGCGTCGGTGGGGGCGGCTCCGTGGCCGAAACGGTGGTCTTGCGCGCCCGGCTTTGCGCCGATGTGGGCGTGGACGGCCTTGTCTGTTCTCCGAGGGAGCTGGAGGCGGTCCGACAGGCCGTGGGAGGAGCGCTTCTTACTGTCGTGCCCGGAATCCGCCCGGTCGCGGGAGGAGACGACCAGAAACGCACCGCCTCGGCGGGAATCGCCGTTCGGAACGGTGCGGACTATCTCGTGGTGGGACGTCCGCTCCTGGCGGCGGAGGACCCCGTCCTGACCTGGAAGGAACTGCAGCACGACATGGAGGAGGCGGAAACACGATGAACGGCAGAGAAGAGTCCAGCGACGGCTGTCATTGTCACGAGGGTATGGCCTGCGGAAGTGATTCCTGTTCTCGCGGTTCCGACGACGAAACACAGCTCCAGAAACTCTTCGTGGAGACCGGAGCGCTTCTCTCGGGGCATTTTCTTCTGACATCAGGGCTTCATAGCGGCAGTTACATGCAGTGCGCGCTTCTTCTGCGCTATCCCGAGCATGCGGCCTTTGCAGGGGTGCGTCTGGCCCGGGCACTGGCACACCTCAAGCCCGACCTTGTGGCGGCGCCGGCCCTTGGCGGGCTTCTCATAGGCCATGAAGTGGCCCGGGCTCTCGGTGTGCCCTTTCTCTTCTGCGAGCGCGAGGAGGGGCGCATGGTGCTTCGCCGTTTTTCCCACCCGGGAAAGGTGAGGGTCGTGGTTGTGGAGGATGTGGTCACCACGGGCGGCTCACTTCGTGAGGTGGGGGAGCATTTCGCCCAGGGAGGTGCCGACTGGGTCGGCTCGGGGTGTATCGTCGACCGGAGCGCGGGACGCGCCGCTTTTCCGCATTCCCTCACGAGTCTGCTTCGGGTCTCATTTCCCGTCTATGAGCCCGCGTCCTGTCCTCTCTGTGTGCAGGGACTTCCCCTGGTCAAGCCCGGAAGCCGGACAGGAAAGCGATAAACGGCGGATGGACGAATGCCGCCTCTTCTGCCAGACTAAGAGGGCTCTTCGACGGCATTGAGGACGGAGGAGAGATTCCGGAGGAGGAGATGCGGCATGGTGCAGCAGAGAAACGGATTTTCCGCCGGGAGCGCGTCGCTTCGCCCCTCCCGGGCGACGGGAGTGCGACGAGGCCGGGGAGTTCTCTCCCTGATGATCGTGCTGTGTGTGCTGGCGGGGGTGTTCTACGGAGGGAGCAGAGTTTACGGTCTGCTCACGGCGGCGCGGAACGCCGGGGTGCCGTCGGCGGAAGAGGGAGCCGTTTCCGCTCCGTCCGCCGCGCTTTCCTCCGACGCGCAGCCGGACAGGATCGCCGCGGGTCTTCCCGCTTCGCCCGACGTGCCCCTCGGCGCCGTGGTAGAGGGAAAAAAGGAGAGCTACTGGATCCGTATCGTGAAGAGTACCTATTCCCTGCATCTGTACAAGGGAAACCAGCTCGTGAAGACGTATCCCATCGCCATGGGGGAAAACCCCGGTAACAAGGAGCGGGTGGGAGATCGACGCACTCCCGAGGGGGATTTTTCGGTGGAGCAAATCCAGAACTCCGCCGCCTGGGTTCACGACTTCGGAGACGGCAAGGGGCCCATCTCCGGTGCCTACGGTCCCTGGTTCATCCGGCTCAAGACGGGATGGAAGGGCATCGGCATTCACGGTACCCACGATCCGTCCTCCATCGGCAAAATGATTACCGAAGGGTGCATACGTCTCCGCAACGATCACGTGGAGGAAGTGAAGGCCCGCCTCGCCCTCAAGGCCAGAGTGGTCATCGAACCCTGAAGCGGCGGCTTCCTCCATTCCGGAAATTCCCCCTCGGGGTTTTTTCTTTCATGGTATCATGAGCTGCGGTGTAGGCATTCCGCAGCTCGTTTCGTCGTCGTCAACGGGATGACGGCGAAGCGAGGTGAGGCGAGACAAGACAAGAGCCGAACGTTTAGGGAGGGGTTTGTACATGGTGTTGTCGGATCTGGAAATCGCACAGGCGGCAAAGCTGAAGCCCATCGGGGAGATCGCGGCGAAGCTCGGTATTCCCACGGAATATCTCATTCCCTATGGGCACGACAAGGCGAAGGTCGATCTCCGGTTCATGAAGACTCTTGCGGACCGTCCCGACGGGAAGCTCATTCTCGTCACCGCTACCACTCCTACCGCTGCCGGGGAGGGGAAGACCACCAACACCATTGGCCTCACTCAGGCGCTGGTGAAACTGGGGAAAAAGGCGATGATCTGTCTGCGGGAGCCCTCACTCGGCCCCTGTTTCGGCGTCAAGGGAGGCGCCGCCGGAGGTGGTTATTCCCAGGTGCTTCCCATGGAGGAGATCAACCTTCATTTCACGGGGGACATTCACGCCGTGGGGACGGCCCACAACCTCCTGGCCGCCATGGTGGACAACCACCTGCAGCAGGGAAACGTCCTTGATCTCGACCCCCAGAGGGTCGTGTTTCGCCGCGTAATGGACATGAACGAGCGGGCGCTCCGGAACATCGTTCTCGGCCTTGGCGGCAAGGCCAACGGCGTTCCCCGGGAGTCCGGCTTCGACATCACCGTTTCCTCGGAGGTCATGGCCATCCTTTGCCTTGCCCGGGATCTGACGGACCTGAAGGAGCGTCTCGGCCGCATCGTCGTCGGATACAGCCGGAGCGGCAACCCCGTCACTGCGGCGGACCTCAAGGCCTCGGGAGCCATGGCGGCTCTCCTGAAACAGGCGCTGAATCCGAACCTGGTGCAGACCATCGAACACGTTCCCGCCTTCGTCCACGGCGGTCCCTTCGCCAACATCGCCCATGGCACGAACTCCCTGGCAGCCACCAAAATGGCCCTCAAGCTTGCAGAGTACGCCGTGGTCGAGGCCGGATTCGCCTCCGACCTCGGTGGAGAGAAATTCATGGACATTGCCTGCCGTTACGGAGGATTCCATCCCTCGGTGGTGGTTCTCGTCACCACCGTGCGGGCGTTGAAGCTCCACGGCGGTATGCCGAAGGACACGCTTCGGGAGGAAAACCTGCCCGCCTTGGAAAAGGGCATCGAAAACCTCGAGGCACATCTGGACAATCTCAACCAGTTCGGCGTTCCCGTGGTGGTCGCCCTAAACCGCTTCATCACAGACACCGACGCGGAGCTTGCCCTTGTACGTCGCGCCGCAGAGGGACGCGACGCGCGCATTGCTCTCTCCGAGGTGTGGGAGAAGGGGGGCGAGGGAGGACTGGAGCTCGCCCGTGAAGTTCTGGCGGCTATCGACAGGGGTGAGACGTATCGCCCTCTCTACGATTCCGAGCTTCCTCTTCGGGAGAAAATTCTCCGTGTCGCGACGAGCGTCTACGGTGCGGACGGGGTGGACTTCGCCCCTGGTGCGGCAAAGACGCTGGAGGAGCTTGAGACCCGAGGGTACGGAACGCTTCCGGTGTGCATGGCAAAGACGCAGATGTCCCTCTCCGACGACGCGGAGTTGAAGGGACGTCCCAGGGGGTTCCGCGTCACCGTGCGGGAAGTGCGGCTCTCCGCGGGAGCGGGCTTCGTCGTTCCCATCTGCGGCGCCATCATGACCATGCCGGGCTTGCCCAAGCGCCCCGCCGCGGAGAACATCGACATCGACGCCGAAGGCAACATCACGGGGCTGTTCTAGGCGCCCCCGTCGAGAGGATTGAAGAAACGGCGCGTGCACACGCGCCGTTTCCCATCCCGGGAAGGTGCGGTCTCTTCCATGATCGGAGCACTGGTCGGCGATATTCTCGGCTCTCCCTTCGAACGACGCCCCGTCAAACGGGAGGATGTTCCTCTCTTTGGAGAGGGAACGCGCTTTACCGACGATTCGCTCCTCACCGTCGCCGTGGCGGCGACGCTCCTCTCCGGGAGGGACACGGAGGAGCGGTACGCGGTTTTTTTCCGCGAGTACGGCTTGCGCTATCCCGAGTGCGGTTTCGGAAGATCCTTCCGCGCCTGGCTCAGAGGCGAGGGAATCCCCGGGGGCAGTTTCGGCAACGGCTCGGCCATGCGCGTCAGCCCGGTGGGATATGCCTTTGAGACGCTTGAGGATGTGCTCGACGGTGCCCGGCGGAGCGCGGCGCCCAGTCATGGACATCCCGAGGGAATCAAGGGCGCCCAGGCCGTGGCCGCTGCGGTGTTTCTCGCCAGGAAAAGCGTCTCCCGCGACGGGATCGCCTCCTTTCTGCAGGAACGGTTCGGATACGATTTTTCCCGCCCTCTCTCCCTTGTCCGCCAGAGCTACACCTTCGACGCCACCTGTCCCGGAAGCGTTCCCGAGGCGCTGCTCGCCTTTCTGGAATCCACAAGTTTCGAGGATGCGGTCCGCAAGGCCATTTCCCTCGGCGGCGACGCGGACACCCAGGCGTGCATCGCCGGAGCGGTGGCGGAGGCGTGGTACGGGGGTATTCCTGAGGAGATGGTCCTGCGGGCGCTCTCCCTGCTCCCGGAGGAGTTGCTTCGGGTGACTGTGTCCTTTGCGGTGCGCTTTCTGCCGCATTGGCGCGGTTGCCCACTTTTCGTCGCCCTCGCCGGAAAAAAAGAAGCAGGAAATGAGATGGAGCAAGAGGGAAAAACGGAGCGGCTTTCCCCTCGGGAGTTTCCCGGAGAGGAGAGGAACGCGTGATCCCCGTGACGAGATTTCTCCTCGGCCGTCCCGGCGGAGGAGACGGGCTTCGTTTTTCCAGGCCCAGGGCTCCCGTGGTGGTGTGGCACCTCACGCCCCGGTGCGATCTCCGCTGCCGTCACTGTTACGCCGCAACGGAGGATCGGGGCGAGCTGACGCCGCCGGAAGAGCGGCGCCTTCTGGACGAACTCGCGGTGCTGGGCGTGCCGGTTTTGCTTCTCTCGGGAGGTGAGCCGCTGCTCCATCCGCGATTCTGGACGATTCTCGACGAAGCCCGGCGCAGAGGCCTGCGGGTAGCCCTCTCGACCAACGGCGTACACATCGATGGAGAAACCGCACGGCGTCTCGGCGATGTGGGCATCGTCTACGCCGGAGTGAGCATCGACGGTGACGAGCACACTTCCGATGCCTTCCGGGGGGTGAGGGGCGCGTTCCGCCGTGCCGAGCGGGGTATCACCGCCCTCACCGAGGCGAGAGTTCGCACGGGCTTGCGCTTCACCCTCGCCCGCTCCACCGCGGGGGCACTGGAAGCGGTGTTCTCCCTTGCGGCGCGATGGAATGCGGCACGCCTCTGCATCTATCATTTCGTTCCTGCGGGGCGGGGTGCGGCGGACCAGGCGGAGATGCTCTCCCGGAGCGAAACCCGCCCCGCGCTGACGCGTCTTGCCACCCTTGCCGAAGGGGCACCGGATCTGGAAGTCCTCACGGTGGACAACGCCGCGGACGGCATTTTCTTCGCGCTCTCCCTGTTGCGGCGGGGTGAGAAGGAAAAGGCCGGCGCGGTGTTGGAACTCCTGCGACGAAGCGGGGGTAACCGGAGCGGTGAGCACATCGTTTCCCTCCGGTGGGACGGGTTCCTCTTTCCCGATCAGTTTTCCTGGGGGCATCCGCTCGGCCGTTTCCCGGAACAGTCCCTTGAGGATGCGCTGAGGAGAAGTGCGTTCCCCCTTGCCACCATGCTCCGGGACAGAAAATCCTTCGTGAAAGGGCGCTGCCGGAAGTGCCGATGGTTCGATTGCTGCAACGGCAACCTGCGTGCTCGGGCCGAGGCGTTGACGGGGGATTTCTGGGGCGAGGACGGAGGCTGTCCTCTGGAGGACGACGAGATTCGCCCGGCCTGACCGCAGAAAAGGAGAGGAGAAGCCATGCTCGTTTCCTGGAACTGCACCAACGCATGTAATCTTTCCTGTCCCCATTGCTCCCGAGACGCCGGACAGGCCGCTCCGAGAGAACTTTCCTTTCAGGAGGGACAGAGGCTCATCGACGGAGCGGCGCAGGCGGGATTTCGTATTTTCATCTTCAGCGGCGGGGAGGCACTCCTGCGTCCAGACCTTCCGGAGCTGGTGCGTTACGCTGCCTTCCGGGGAATGCGCCCCGTGCTCGGTTCCAATGGGACACTCCTCGACGAACCCCTTGCCCGGACGCTTCAAAAAGCGGGGCTTGCCCGGGTGGGACTCAGCCTCGACAGCGTCCGCCCGAAAGCGCACGATCTCTTCCGGGGTGTCGATGGCGCTTGGGACGCCACCGTGGCGGCTTGTCGCCGGTGTGCCGCCCTTGGCCTTTCCTTTCAGGTGCACATGACCCTCCTCGACTGGAACGTGTCGGAACTTCCCGCCATGCACGATCTGGCGCTCGGGCTCGGTGCCGCGGCGCTCCATCTGTTTTTCCCCGTCCGCACCGGACGAGGCCGGGACGTGCGGGGTATCGTGGAGTCTCCCGAGGTATACCGGACGCTCCTTGAGGAGATCGCCGTCTTGGCAGCGAAAGGCGCCCTGGACGTGAAGGCCGTCTGTGCGCCTCAGATCACGACGCTTTTACCTCCGGAACGGCGTTCCGGCAAAGGATGCCTCGCGGGGAAGTCCTACTGTGTGGTCACCCCCTCCGGAGAGGTACGTCCCTGCGCCTATCTCGACCAGGTCGCCGGAAACGTGCTGGACACATCCTTCGAGGACCTCTGGCGGGACGCGCCGCTTTTTCGGGCCATGCGCACTCCGGAGTACCCAGGCGGTTGCGGCGGCTGTTCGTGGAGCGAACTCTGCGGAGGGTGCCGCGCCCGGGCGTTTGCCGAATCGGGAAATGCCCAGGGAAGGGATCCTCTCTGCTGGATGCCGTTATGACGCCGGGCGAGCTGGAGGACCGTCTTCTCTCGCGCCTTCAGGGCGACGGACTCCCTCTTTCTCCCGTTCCCTATGCCGACCTCGCCGAAGAGCTGGGGGTTGCCGAGGAAGAGGTGCTTCGAGCGATTGAACGGTTCATCGGATCGGGCCTGGTGCGCTTCTTCGGGGGCTTTTTCGATGCGTCGGCGCTCGGCATGCAGGGAGTGCTCTGTGCTCTCGCCGCGCCGAAAGAGCGCGTCGAGGCCGTAGCGGCTCTCGTGGACGCCCATCCCGAGGTGACACACGACTACCAGCGCGAGGGAGACTATGCGCTCTGGTTCACTCTGAACGCCGGATCCTCCGGGGAACTGGACCGGATTATCACCGAGATCGAGGAGGAGACGGAATGCACCGTGGCTCTGCGCCTGCCGTCGCAAGCGGTGTGGAAGCTGCGCACCGACTTCCGTCTTCCCGGGAGCCGGTCATGACCCTTTCATCCTTCGAGCGGCGTGTCCTGGAGGCGCTGCAACAGGAATTTCCTCTGGAACGGCGTCCCTTCGCGGCGATCGCTTCCCACCTCGACGCCACGGAAGGACAAGTTCTGGACGCAGTGCGCTCCCTTCGCGAGCGGGGTGTCCTGCGCCGTATTGGCGTGTCCGTGCGCCATCTCCGGGCGGGGTACACTGCCAACGCTCTTGTCTGCTGGCGCGTCGAGGAGGAGCAGTTTCCCCTTTTTCGGGATCTCCTCCGGAACATGTCCGAGGTGAGCCACTGCTATCGCCGCGGAACCACCCCGACTTGGCCCTACAACCTCTATACGGTCTTTCACGGCACCTCCAGGAATACGGTGGAGCGCAGCATCGCCGCCTTCGCGAATTGCCTTGGAGATCCCGAACACCGAGTCCTCTTCTCCATTCGGGAGTTCAAAAAAAGCCGTCGCCTGTTGGCACGAGACCAGGGCGACTGCTCGAGATGACGCCTCCTTTCGGGATTCATTATGCAGTGGTGTCGCTGCTGAATAAAAGAGGAATCTTTTGTGTATTTTTTTAATAAGCCTCTTGCTTTCTAAAGAATATGTTTTGTACTCCCGTGGTACAGGAGTGAGGCCAGGCGGGCTTGATGTGCGATGGAGGAAATTTTTCTGATGTGGAGGGGAAAATCACGCACCAATGCCTCCACACTGGTTCAGTTTCTCTCGGAAATCTCTTTTACGGAGGAACGCTGTTCCCAAAGTGCGGCGAACCATGCTCCTCGTTACTGCAAGAGAGAAGGAGCGCCCAGGGCGAGCATGGGGCAAGGCAACAGGCAGGAATGGTGTTCCCGGAAAAGGGTGAACCGATCCAAAACAGGGAAACCTTCCTGCGTGTTGCCTCGGTGAAGAAACCGAGTGCTTCCAGGATTCGCTCATTCTTCGTGTCTTCCCAGTCGATGAAACGGTGCTCATCAAGGATCGCGGCGTAGCTCCTCTTTCCCATACGGGTACAGAGAGGAGAGTGCTTTCGAAAAACGGTATCGAAGGTAAAAAACCTTGACCATTTCGTTACGATCGGCACCGAAAAGTTCCTCCGCAGTGAAGAGAAAAAACCCTGCATCCTCTCTTTTCACCACGGTACTGACCGCGTCCAGCGCACTCGGAGAATTCGAGGCGGTGACGAAAAACACGCCATGGTTGTTCTCTCTCTTTTCCGAGAGCGTTCTTGCCGGATTGTCCAGTTTGTTTCGGCCCTCCTCGCCAATGGGGAGTTCTTCAAGGGGTGTGAAGCATTCTACGTAGCGGCCGAGGGGTGCGCGCAGCATGATCTGTTCGGCCTGCTCCTCCGCATAGCGAAAGAGATCCGCTTCGGAGAGCACCGGATTTTTGGAGAAAGCCTCGTTGCGCCGGCGGTTCAGAGCACTGCAGAGCGCACGAAGGCAAACATTCTTGATGAGTCCTCCGGAAAAAACGTAGCGCTCGGCGAGAATGTCGAGACGCACGTCGGGACCCAGGGAGACGCCGGGAGGAACGAGAGATTTCCAGATGGCTTTTCGCTGTTCTTTGTCGGAAATGGGGAAGAAGATTTTCAGTGAAATCCGTCGGTTCAGAGTCGGATCCATGCGAACAGGCCGATTGGAGGAGAGGATCACGGCACAGGTCGCTTTTTCGAGCTCGATGAGCAAAGAGCGGCTGTTTTCCGATTCTCCCTCGAAGACGTCGTCGCACTCGTCGAGAAAGACAATGCTTTTGGAAAATTTCGCTTCACGGAAAGCACAGCAGATGCGCTTCTCCAGGGAAGCAAAAAGCCCTTTGCGCTCCGTTCAAAACTGACGGTGAGAAGGGGACCCCCCGAATGAGAGGCCAGGGCATGGAGGGGAGTCCCGCCGTCAACGGCTTGATCTCCTCTTGGTCCAGAGAAAGAAGGAAGGATGTAGTGTGTAGTTACTGACCTCTTCCAGACGGTAGAAGCGTTTCTTCTTGTCATAGACTACACGAGAGTCCAGTGCATCCCGAAGAAAAACCAGATCTCGCTGTAAGGTCTTCATTGAATTGCGCCGATGTTTTTTCCCCGGGGGAGGCCCAGATTCTGGAGAAGCTCTTCCGTTCGCCGCGTTTTTTCACGAGAAAGAGCTCTTGCAACGTCAAGACCTGATCTATTTTTAAAGAATTAAAATCCTTAGCCATGTGGTTTACCTCGTTTTTGTCGGAAGAAGTGAGTGTGTCTATTCGATAATGATTTTCCTCTCTTTACTTATTCTAGGGCACACAGGGATGTCCGGGAAACAAAATTTTTGACGTCCTTGTCACGCTCGTGCGGTCGCATTGCTGGTACGGAAGAGAAAGGGACCGGTGGGGTGCGGTGAAAAAAGCATCGCTCCCACCCTCTTGACAGGTGTATATATACCTGATATGCTCGCTTCTGCGGAATTCGTTGAGGCGTCGGATGGGGTTACTTCTTCGATGATAGACAATCTGTCCTCGTCCACCTTTTCCTTGCGGATTCCGCTTTTTGCGTCGACAAATGAGCCGAAAAAGAAGAGAGTGTACGGAGGCGAAGAGGCCATGGGGCACGCAGTGCACGTCCTGAAAAAGAATTCCATTATCGGCGTGGCAAATCGGGAGGGATTCCCCGCCTTTAGGCGGGACTGGCGCGAGGAGTATCTCCAAATGCTCCTCACAAATACCGTTTCCAGAGTGTTCTACGCCTCCGAAAGGGAACTCGGGGAAAAGGCGCTGGAGATGCACAGGTTCGCCGCCGACGAGGACCCCGAGTTCATGGCTCGTGCCCTTGCATATGCCCGGAACGAAGGATTCATGCGCTTTCAGCCTCTGCTCGGCCTTGCGATGCTCTCTCTTGTCGCTCCCCGGATCTTCTCCGGTCTGTTCGACCAAGTCATACGCACCGTAGCCGACCTCGCGGAATTCACCCTCGCTCTCGAAGCCTTGGAGAGAGGGCAAGGTGGGCGTCTGGTCAAAAAACTCGCCGCTCTCCGCCTTCTCCGCCTCACCGAATATGAAGCCTTGAAATATGGTGGCGAAGGAAGAGGATTCTCTCTCCGCGATCTTCTCCGCGTCTATCATCCAAAGCCTCTCGATGCGAAGACACGAGCCCTGTTCCGCTATATCGCGGAGAAAGTACTCTCTCCGGAGGAGCGGAACATGCTGCCCTCGATCGATGCCTTTTTGAAGGTGCGGGATCATGGTGGGAGCGAGGGCCTTGGATCAGTCCTGGAATGGATCCGGGAGGGACGTTTGCCCTACAATATCGTCACAGGAGCGGTCGGGAGGATGACCTCCGACCTCTGGGAGGCTCTTCTTCCAGATCTGCCTCTTTTCGCTCTGGTACGTCATTTGAGCACTTTGCAGCGCAATGGTGTTTTCGACGAGGAAAAAAACCGTTCCTTCGTCGTTGAACGTCTCAGCGATGCCAAGGCCGTTCGGGCCGCAAAGATATTGCCTTTCCGTTTCGCTTCGGCGTGGAAGAAGGTTCGGGATGTGGAATGGCTGAGACACGCTCTGGAGAGAGCCCTGGAACTTGCTGTGGACCTGCTTCCCTCCATAGAGGGAAAGACCGCAATTCTTCTCGACGTCTCCGGTTCCATGAGTGCTGTCAGGGATAATATGGAAGATCCTCTCACCGCGGGCGCCGTTCTGGCTCTCTCGATCATGCGGAAAGCCGGAGGAAAGGGAATTTTCTTTCTTTTCGATACCGAGGCCACTCTCTTCGAGACTTCTCCTGAAGAACCCATTCTCGCTGCCGTTGCCCGAATCGACCTCGGTGGAGGCACAGACACCGGGGTTGCCCTGAAGTCCATGCTGCAAAAAAGCTTCTTCGTCGACAACATCGTGATTGTCACCGATGAACAACAGAACGAAGGGTCTCCCTTCTTCGAGGTGCTGCGGAAATATCGCGAGAAGATAAACGGCAACGCAAAGGCTTTTGTGGTCAACGTAGCGCCCTACGGTGGCGCCATGATTCCCCCCGAGGACGAGAACACCTTCTACGTCTATGGATGGTCCGATCACATCGTTTCCTTTATCGCCAATGCGGTGGAGGGGCACGGAAACATCGCCGAGAAGATTGCGGGCCTTCGTACGGGTGGTATCGACTGAGTCATGCCGAATCAGTACGCCAAGGATTCCACCCAACTGCTCATCAGATTGCCCGAGGCGATGAAGCGGGATCTCTACAGGGCCGTGGAGAAACTGAACCGTGAGAACCCTGGTGCCATGTACTCGGCCAATTCGGTGGTTCGCGTTCTGATAGAGCGGTTTCTCCGCGAGGGATTCCCTCAAGAAGACCGGACCTGCGGGTAATCTCAACTCCGCCGGGCCGGTCTTCTGCAAGGGATGTGCGGTATGGGGCTTTTCGTTGCGGAGAGGTCTTGTTCGGGTTGCGTTCAGGGATGTCCTTGTACGGACAAGGGGGGGATGCGTATGGCCTGCGGGTTGGTCCTGGTGGATGTGCAGAACGATTATTTTCCGGGAGGGAGCATGGAACTGGCAGGAATGGAGGAGGCGGCCCGGAACGCGGCGGAGGTGCTCGCGTCTTTCCGGAGGAAGGGTGAGCCGGTCTTTCACATACGACATGTGGCGACGCGTCCGGGATCGACCTTCTTTCTTCCCGGCACGGCGGGGGCGGACATCGCCGAAATCGTGGCGTCCCTGAAGGGAGAACCGGTGCTGGAAAAGCACTTTCCCAACAGTTTTCGGGAAACGACGCTGGCGGACCTTCTTCGGGAGAACGACGTGGAGGAAATCGTGTTCTGTGGAGCCATGACCCACATGTGCATCGAC
Source organism: Synergistaceae bacterium UBA5560 (assembly GCA_002425685.1). Classification (GTDB taxonomy): domain Bacteria; phylum Synergistota; class Synergistia; order Synergistales; family Aminiphilaceae; genus Aminiphilus. The sequence goes on from DIMS01000009.1 coordinate 29,268, forward strand.
ACTACTGTGCGGGCGGCCTTCGACCTCGGATTTCGCTGTGTCGTGGTGGGCGATGCCTGTGCGACGCGAAATCTCCGCTTCGGAGACGTTTTGGTGGAGGCGGCACAAGTGCAGGCTGCCTTTCTTGCGGCTCTCTCGTCGCCCTTCGCCAGGGTGATCTCCACCGCGGAGCTTTTGCAGGATCGGACGTAGCGCTCCCGCCGCCGGTATGTTCTCTGCACTTCCGAAAACGCTTTTTTGCGAGGCGGTGTCCTTTTGGGGATGCCGCCTTGTGCGTTTACCTATTTCCCGACGAGGAGAAGACCACCGGCGAGGGCGGTGAGAGGTGCCACGGTAACCAGGCCAAAGCTGCCCACGAGGGTGTTGAGGATCTCCGCTGCCACGTACTGCATGTTCAGGATGTTCGCCAGGGGGATTCCCTGGGCGATGAAGGCCATGAGCAGGCTCGAATAGCTTCCCGTGTAGGCCAGGAGGAGCGTTGTCGTCATGGTGCCCACCACGGCACGCCCCACGGAAAAGCCTGAGAGAACGAGCTCTTTCCTGGTGATGTTCGGATTCTTGCTTCGAATCTCCGTCATGGCCGCTGCCACATCCATGGCGAGATCCATGACGGCTCCGGAAGAGGCGAGAAAAATTCCCCCGAGGAAGATCTTTGTCAGGTCCAGATGGGCGAAACCGCTGTAGAGGAGCGTCTCCGAGAAGGGTTTCACCGCGCCGTGAATGCGAAAGGCGGAGCCGAAGGCAAGAGCGAGGACGCAGGTGATGCCGATTCCAGCCATGGAGCCCGCGAAAGCCACCGCGCCGCGTCTGTTCATGCCTCCCACGAGAAGGATGATGGCTGCCGTGAGAGCCGCCACGACCCCCAGAGAGGTGAGGACCGGATCCCACCCCCGCAACATCCCGGGCAGGAAGACTTTCCAGATCATCAGAGCAGTGAAGAGAAAGGACAGAAGTGCCTTCGCTCCGGTCCATCCCGCGAAGACCAGAAGGAAAAGGCTGAACAGGGCCAGAACGATCAATTCGATGTCCATGCGATAGAAGTCCAGCACGTTCGCCTTGGCGACGGCACTGCCACTCTCGTCGGGATCCAGGACGACGAAGGCCTTGTCCCCAGGTGCAAAAACCTTGTCCAATTCCAGCCGCCCCATGAGGTGATTCACTGCCTCCAGTTCCTGCCCGGCGAAACGGCCTGAAAGAACGCGGATGGTGAGTCCCTGATCGCCGGTTCGGACAATGCCGAACTGCCGCATGTTCGAATCGTCGGTTCGGAGGATCAGCGCTTTTTCTCGTTCGGCTCCGCCCGTTCCTTCGGAACGCCCCCCGAATCCCGAGGGCAGAAGGGCGAGTCCGGCAGTGAGCAGCGCCAGAAAAAGCACGAAGAGCATGTCCTTTCGCGTGGTTCCCACGAAGCAATCCCTCCCGGAGAGTGGATGTAACCGAAGGACGGCCCGAAGGCGACGTTCTATGCCTTTGGGCCGTCCTTTCGTCGTCGTTATTGCGTTTGGTTGTTCCTTCTCCACCCGGGTGGCCTTTTCGGCGCCGGAGGGAGGAAGGTGCGTCGTTTTGTTTTCGGGGAGCGGTGGAGCTCCCTTCGAGCGACGCGGTTAGTTTTTCACGCCGGAGATGGACATGGTCTTCCAGGCCACGTCGGTGTTGTCGTAGTAGCCGAGGAAGAGTTCCGCGCCCACACCCATGGCGAAGAGAGGAACGGGAATTCCCGTATGGGCGTAGGATGTCCAGCCGATGCCCGCCTTCTGGTTCAGAATATGGGTCGTCTTGACGGTGAGGGGCTCGTAGCCGCCGTAGAGGAGATAAGTCTGTTCGTCCTTGGAGCGCTCCTGTTCACCCTTCATGCTCCGGGCAAAGGCATCGTGAAGCTGCTGGAGTTCGAGTTCGGAGAGGTTCATGGCGAGAAGTTTTTTTGCTTCCTTGTCGCCGCCCTTGGCCTTTTCTTCCAGCGTCTTCGCTTCGTCGGCGGGCAGGTTGGTGAGGCCGAAGACTTCCGTGATCTGGGGGAAGAATGCGTCGAAGGAGGCCTTGTCGGGGGCGTTGTTCTTTCTGAAGTCCGCCACGCGCTTGTCGAAGGCGAGGTAGGATTTCTTCTGGAATCCGATCTTATTGAAGAAAGTCTCGTACTGGGTTCCGGCGAAGCCGATGCTCATGCCGCCCGTCTCGTGGTCTCCCACAACGACGATGAGCGTCTCGTTGGGATGCTTTTCCGCGAAGAGTACCGCTTCCTGCACTGCGTCGGCAAAGGCGAAGGTGTCCTGAATGGCCGTGGCGGCGTCATTGGCGTGGCAGGCCCAGTCGATCTTGCCCCCCTCGACCATCATAAAGAAACCCTTGGGGTTGTCGAGAAGCTCGATGGCCTTTTTCGTAAACTCCGCGAGAGAAAGTTCCTTGTCGGTACGGTCGATGTCGTAAGGCATGGCGCTGTCCGCGTCGAGGACGGGGTTTACCGCGATAATCTTGCCGTCGTCGGGCTTGAGGGCCAGGATCTCCTCCCGGGTGCGGACGATTTTGTATCCTTTGGAGGAAGCCACTTCATACGCGTCGGGCTGGGGTTCCTCCTTTTTGTTGCCCTTGGCCTTGTGAATGCCGCCGCCGCCGAAGAAGTCGAAATTGCTGTCGAACATCTGGAGCGCGATGCCGTAGTAGTCGTTCCGGGAAGGGACGGAGGCGTAGAAGGATGCGGGAGTCGCGTGGTTCAGCGACACGGAGGAGAGAATGCCCACTTTCTGTCCCTTGTCGCGGGCCATCTGGGCTATGGTGGTGAATTTCTTCGTCTTGCCGGGATCCATACCGATAACACCGTTGTCCGTCTTGTAGCCCGAGGCCAGTGATGTCGCCGCAGGGGCCGAATCGGTGATGAAGGAGTTCGACGAATAGGTAGTGATCATGCCCTGAACGGGGAACTGGGTGAAGGAAAGTTTCTTGATACTGGGAGTAGCGTTGCCGCCCTCGACGGAACCCGACCCGCGGTAGATTTCCGCGGCGTTCACCTGCTGCAGAGCCATGCCGTCACCGATGAACATGAAGACATACTTGGCCTGCTCGCCTTTCCACTCGTTGTTCGTCGTCTGCCCCGAAGCCCCCCATGCGGCTCCGCAGAGCAGAAACATCGTTGCCATCACCACGCCGATTCCCTTGAGATGTCGCTTCACTACGCTCACCCTCCTCAAAATGGTTGTTCGGGAAAAGCGTACCAGCGCCACGTAACAAGGCCGAGAAAAAACCGTGTCATTTGTCCTGCAATGTGGAAGGCGGGAAGGACCGCGTTCTGAACAGGTTCGCCGGTATCCTCGGTGGTCCTCCATGTTTTTGGGGGGCGCGTGCGCCACGCCTGCGCAAAAAGGTTTTCATGGTATTCGGGGGCCGTTAGCGGCGATGAGCCGCATTTTTTCAGGGGTTCCTTTTTGTTTGTGTTCGATGTCAAGCGACATCAGAAATTGACCCGTAGGCGACATGAAGAAAGAATCCACCCCAGCCACGTGTCGTGGAACATGACGCTGTAGCGACCGAGAGTCATGTTTCCGGAATGAAAACATCTTCGGGACGCCAGAGGTTGATACCTATGCAGGGTATGTGTTATACTGATCCCCGAAAAAGAGGTGTTCCTCTCGTTTCGGAGGGGATCATGCCGTTCACATTTCGGGAGGTGTATCGATCATGTCGGTTCGTGTCTACAGTACCAGCACATGTCCTTGGTGCGACAAGGCGAAGGACTATCTGTCGGAACTCGGTGTCGCTTTCGAGGCGGTGGATGTTTCAAAGGACAGGGCCATGGCGGAGGAGATGATCCGCAAGACAGGGCAGAGGGGTGTGCCCGTTCTCGACATCGGCGGCACGGTCATCGTCGGTTTCGACCGTCCCGCCATCGATGCGGCGCTGAAGGAGAAGAACCTCCTCGCCTGAGGAGGGGAGGAAGCCGGAGCGGTTTTTACCGGATGCGGCGTAGATGCAAGGGCGTTCCTGCGGGAACTTCCTCGCTTCTACGCCGTATGTGTGTCCTATTCCCTGTCTTGTTTCTGTGTTCCGCGTCTGCCCGACGGGCACATGCTCCGTCAGACGATCCGAAAAGCTCCGGAGAGCACGCAGCGGCGGGTGCGGCAGAAGGAGAGCGGTGTGGTGGCTCCTTGTCCGGTGGTGGTGGCGATGGTGAAGGCCGCCGGAGCATCGCTGTCCACGCCGATGGCCGCGTAGGAGGGAGCGTTCTTCACGAACATGGTCGTCTCCATCTCCCTGGCCATGTCGCTCAGGCGCTTCACATGATTACTGTGAATGCAGGCGGAATGTCGAAAGCCGTGTTCGAGGCGCTTGGCTGCGGTGAGTCCGGCGTCGAAATCCGGAACGCGGATCATGGGCAGCAGGGGCATGAGCAGTTCTTCCTGGGCGAAGGGATGGCTTTCGTCGGTCTCGACGAGGATCAGCCGCACTCCCTCCGGGGCCGCGACGCCGATCCGTTCCAGGATATGAGACGCATCCTTGCCGACGAATGCCTTGTTCACCGTCCCCTGTTCCGTGAGGACAGTTGTCTCGAGCTTTCGGATCAAGGCGGGATCGGAGATTTCGAAGGCGCTGTTTTCGGTCATGCAGCGTTTGAGTTTGTCCGCGACACAATTGACGACGAGAAGTTCTTTTTCGGCGATGCAGGGCAGGTTGTTGTCGAAAGAGCATCCCGCGATGATATCCTTCGCGGCTTTCTCGATATCCGCCGTTTCGTCCACGAGGACGGGCGGGTTTCCCGGGCCTGCGCCGACGGTGGGCTTGCCCGAGGAAAGGGCCGCCTTGACGACGCCGGGTCCTCCCGTGGCGGAGATGAGCCGTACGTTTCCGTGGGTCATGAGAGCATTCATGGCTTCGAGAGAAACTTCGCTCAGGGCGGAGACCAAGCCGAAGGGGGCTCCGCTGTCCCTCAGGGAGAGATTCACCAGCTCCACCGTTCGCAGGGTACTCCTCAGAGCTCCCGGATGGGGGCCGAAGACCACTGCGTCACCGGCGGCGAGCATGCAGATGGTGTTGTTGATCACTGTGGCCACGGGATTGGTCGAAGGGCACAGGGAGGCGATCACGCCGAAGGGAGAGAGTTCCTCCAGCATGAGCCCGTTGTCGCCCGAAACCGCTTTCGTGGTGAAATATTCCGGCCCCGGAGTCTTCTCGATGGCCAGGAGGATCTTGGCCTTCTTGTCCTTCAGGTTTCCCATGCCGGTTTCATCCAGAGAGAGCCGGGCGAACTCCTCCGCGTGGCGTGTCATGTCTTCCCGAAGCCGTGCGATGATTTTCGTGCGCCGCCGGATGTCGTATTCCCGGTGCCAGCGTTCCTGGGCCAGGACTGCCGCCGCAACGGACCGGTCCACCTCGGAACCGGAACCCGTCGGAATGGAAACGTTCTCCGCCGTCGGACTCGCCACGTTGCCGGACAGACTTCCGGACACGTCTCTTTTCTTCAATTCCGCCATAACTCTGGCGACGAGGCTCGGCAATTCCGCTGTCTCGATCATTCCTTCCCCACCTTCCGCACTATTTCCATCTTGCCTGGCCTAGACGCGTCGTTTCCGTTTCTTTCGGGGCCCCTCGGGTTCGTTGGAGGGTACCGTCGTGTCGCCGGAAGGGGAAACACCCGTCCGTTTCTCCGTCGTGTTCTGCTGCTCGGGCATCTCTGGTGATTCGGCGGCAGAACGTTCCGGCCCGCATTCTTCCGTTTCGGCGATGGCCGGTGCTGCCGATGTGCTGCCGGAACGCCCGGAGTCTTCCGGCGGAGTTACACGGAGCGTTTCATCGATGCCACACGCGGCCTGGAGCGTCTCCGGGACGGGAGAATCCGTCTCCGGAGTACTGCACGGGGGTGTGGAGAGTGCCGCAGGGATCCTTTCCTGAAGCCATTCGGCGGCTCCAAGCGTCTCTTCGTTCCATGCGAGCGTGTTCCCGATGCCGGGGGCCGGGCGAGGGAGCACCAGAACACCGCGCACGGACAACACTTTTCCCGAGGCGGCCTTTGCAGCGTCGAGAGACGCACGAACGGCTCCGACGTCGCCGATGACCTTGACGGTGATGCGCCCCTCACCCCGGGTGGTTTCTCTGCCGATGATTCGTACGTTTGCGGCTTTCGCCGCCGCATCCGCGGCGGTCATGGCCGCGGGCAGTCCCTGCGTTTCGATGAATCCCAAGGCCATGCGGAGTTCCGGCATGGTCCCACCGCCTTCCTATTTTCCTCTCATGCACCAGACGGGCTCCACGAGCGAGAACCAATGGGTCGCGATGCAGGCGCAGCATTTTCCGTGATTGGGGCACTCCCTGGGGCAAGGGCATTCGGGACGTTTCGATGTCTTGTCGGGACAGTTGTGGTCGCACTCCGTCATTCCTTTCGCCTCCTCCCGGAGAGGGTGGGCGAGCGGTGTCGGCACACCGCTCGCGTCGGTCATGGAAATGAACACTGCGGCTTCGGGGAGACCGCGTGTCGCGAAACGTTCTCGGCGCTCCGGTTTTCGCGAGGGCTCAGCCCCCGATAGTGGAGGGAATTCCCATGTTCCGAACCATGTCGTAGAGGGGCTGGACCTGTTCCCTGCCGTGGGGTTCCAGTCCGGAGAGAAGATAGGTCCGCTGTATCTGGTCCCATTTGGGTTCTCCCATGCGATGATAGGGAAGAATGTCCAGTGCCTGGAGATTTTTCAGGGATCCTGCGAAAAGTGCCGTGGCCCGCACGTTCTCCATGGAATCGTTCACGCCGGGAATTAACGGAAGGCGCACCCGAATGGGATGGCCGATCCGGTCCGCCCGGCGAAGGTTTTCATGAATCGGAGCATTGGGAACGCCCACGTATTCCTCGTGGACCGCCGAGTCCATATGCTTCAGGTCGAAGAGGATCGTGTCCATTGCCTCGAAAACCTGTCCGGCCTGTTCCCAGGGTGCGAATCCCGACGTTTCGACTGCCGTGTTGATTCCCCGCGCCCGGAGCAGATTCGCGCAGGCAGCGACGAAGGACGCCTGAAGCAATGGTTCCCCACCGGTGAAGGTGACGCCTCCTCCCGTATGGGGATAGAAGTGACGGTCACGGATGACGAGGGCGAAGACATCCTCGGTGGTTACGTAGCGGCCGGTGACCACCATGGCGTTGGCGGGGCACGCCCGTTCGCAGAGTCCGCATTCGGGCATGCGGCACCGTGCCTTGTCCACCCGAAGTTTTCCGCCCTCTCCCTTGGAGATGCTGCCCGACGGGCAGGCCTTGAGACAGCGGCCGCAGCCGATGCAGTTGTGATGGATGACCATCAGTTCCGGTTGCGGACTCCAGGATTCCGGATTGGAGCACCACCGACAGCGCAGAGGGCATCCTTTCAGATAGATGTTCGTCCGGATTCCAGGTCCGTCGTGGATGGAAAAACGTTGCACGTCGAAAATGAGGCCCGCTTCGGGGTGGTGTTTCTTCACCACCGGGTCGTAGAACATGAAATCCTGTTCCCAGTTCATCCCGTCTCCTCCCCTTGCTCGGAATGGGCATGCGGTGCACGAGGTTCGGCCCCCCGATGAGGGGGGGCCGAACCCGGTCGGGTCGGTCAGGGATGTCTAGAACACCTGCTCGGTCCGGGCGATGATGTCGTTCTGGATGCGGGAATCGAGAGCGGTGAAGAAGGCACTGTATCCCGCCACGCGGACCACGAGGCCACGGTATTCCTCGGGATTCTTCTGCGCGTCCAGGAGTGTTTCTTTGCTGACCACGTTGTACTGCACGTGGGAGCCTCCATGGGTGAAGAGTGTTTCCGTGACGGCGATGAGGTTCTCCAGCCCTCGTTCATCCTTCACCGCGTTGGGATGAAACTTCATGTTCAGCAGTGTTCCATTGGAGGCCTCGGCGTGATCCAGCTTGGCCACGGAAAGCGCAGAGGCGGTGGGGCCGGACTGATCCAGGCCACCGCTGGGAGAGACGCCGTCCGCGAGGGGCGTGTGGGCCTTGCGTCCGTCCGGCGTGGCCATGACCGCGCCTCCCATGGGAACGTTGGCCGAAGCGGGGTAGAGGCCGGGCTGGAACTGGCCACCCCGGGGATTGTGGTATTTGTCCACTTCCCTGCAATAGATCATGGCGGACTCGCGGGCGAGCTGGTCCACATAATCGATGTCGTTGCCGTATTTGGGAGCCCGGTTGAGCAACATCTGCCGAATGGCCTCGCCCTCCGTTCCCTCGAAGTTCGCGTCGACGGCCTTCTTCAACTGTTCCATGGTGAGGGCCTTGTCCTCGAAGACGAGTTTTTTGACTGCCGCCAAGGAATCCCCTGCGTTGGCGACGCCAACGCCCTGGGGGCCGGTGAAATTGTAGATTGCGCCGCCTTCCTGCAGAGATTTGCCGCGACCGATGCAGTTCTCCACCATGCAGGAGAGAAAGGGAAGGGGCATGTTCCGGGCATGGGTGAGATCCACGGCGTTGTCCGCGATGGCGAGCAGGCGCACGAAATGTTCCATCTGTTTCGTGTAGGCCTCCTTGAACTGTTCGAAGGTCGTGAAGGACGTGGCGTGGCCGGTTTTGGGGCCGAGCTGCTTGTTGCATGCCGGGCAGACGCCGTCGTTCATGGCCAGCTCGACGATCTTGGCGAGATTAAAAAATGCCGCGTCATGCCATCCCTCGGTCTTGCCGCCGCACTGAGGTTCCACGCAGCCGATCATGGCGTAGTCCCGGGCGTCTTCCCGTGCGAGCCCTCTGGCCAGAAGGGCTGGAATGATGACCCGATCGTTGTAGTAGGCGGGAATGCCGAGCCCCACTCGGGTTGTCTGGGCGGCCTTCTGGTAGAAGAGGTGGGGCGTGTTTTCGTGGATGCGCACCGACAGGGAGGGCTGGTAGAGTTTCGTGTTCTGGGCGGCCTGGAGGCAAATGTAGGAAATGGTGTTCGTCGCATCCTCCCCCTTGCGGTTCACGCCGCCGACGATCATGTTCTGGAAGAGGGGGTAGCCGCCGAAAGCCTTGGTGGACTCGGCGTCGCGGATCTTATTGAGTTCCGTGAGCTTGATGAAGAGCAGGTCCACCAGCTCTTGAGCCTTCTCGACGGTGATGGAGGAATCCTTGGCGTAGTGGGGATACATATACTGGTCGAAGCGTCCCGGCGAGACGGAGTGTCCGTTGGACTCGATCTGGATGACGAGATGAGTGAACCACCAGGCTTGGCACGCCTCGTGGAAGCTGCCTGCGGGCTCTGCGGGGACCTTGCGGCAGATTCGGGCGATCTCGGCCAGTTCGGCCTTTCTGACGGAATTGGAGCAGGCTGCGGCCTGTTTTTCCGCCTCGGCGGCGAAGCGGGCGGCGAAGCGGATGACCGCCTTGCAGGAGGTGATCACGGAGGAGAGGAAATGGCATTTGCGGAGATCCTCCGCGTCGGCCACATCGAGTTTGGCCTTGGCGTCGGCGGCTTCGGCGATGATGCCGTTCAACCCCTTCTCCAGAACCTTCCGGTAGTCGACGGAGATGTGTCCCACGCCGTTGTAGTAGTAATTTCCGAAGGTGTAGACTCCGGCCATCATGGCCTCCAGGCATTCCGGCGGCATCAGGTTGGTGGCCAGTTCGTTGTTCGTCTTTCCCTTCCAGTAGGGAAAAATCGCTCTCAGGGCGGCTTTGTTCTCCTCGGAAATTTGAAACGCGTCACCGTCGCGATGGGCCATGGTGTCCAGCTCGGGCTCAATCCAGCCGCAGGAGAACTCGGGGAAGATGGGTGAACTACGGGGCTTGGAGCACTGGTTGCCCACGATGAGTTCATCGTCGCCGATGAAGATGGTCATGTTGTCCAGGATTGTCTCCAGGGCATGGGCGCGTCGGACGTAAACGGGGAGTCCCTCCGTCTCCTGGTATGCCTTGGTCACCAGCAGTGCCCGTTCGACGCAGACTTCGGGCTGAATGTTCACGAAGGCGGCGAGTTTTTTCTGGACCCTGGGGCTGGGGCCGCCCATGGTCATGGGATCGGTGATTACCTTCGCGCCCGAAAAGGGTGTGGAAGTCGGGGCGGAACCTTTTGCGGCGGGAGCCGCCATGACCTGCCTGCAGACTTCCGCGACGAGTTTCTGAATCATCTCTTCGTTCATTGCTGTGCGACCTCCCTCGTTCTTATGGTGGATACGACGGCGTCCTGGTCTTTGCGCGGGCGCTCGACGTCGTTCGGCGAAGTCTTTTTCGCTCCGGAACTCAGATGTAGGGTCTCGTGAGGGATTTTGGCGCGCCCCCCAGCGTTCCCAGAAGCTTGACCCCCACTTCCCGGGCGGAGCGGATCGCCTGGCGCACCGCGCCGGAATCTCCGGTGATCATGATGAAGGCCTCGTTCGTCAGAGATGTCCCCTTGCTGGGTGAACAGTAGGCGAAGGCCTCGACTTCGGCG
>DIMS01000118.1:0-183 GCA_002425685.1 Synergistaceae bacterium UBA5560
CCGTACGGCACGCGCCTTTCTGCCTTTGTCCAAGACGGTGAAATCCAGGTGGGCCATCTGCGCGCCCGGAAGCGGGGAGAAAAGCGCTCCCCGGGTCTGGGTGCGCATACTCTTGAAGACCTTAGGTCGGGTCGCTCGTCCCGTCCGGACCTGGGAGCTGATGCTCCTGAAGGCCCTGGTCCG
>DIMS01000118.1:208-12108 GCA_002425685.1 Synergistaceae bacterium UBA5560
CCCGTCCGGCCCTAGAAGCTGATGTTCTTGAAGGCCTCGGTCTGGGCCTTGATAGCCTTTTCCACGGGAAGGCGCTCCATGCTGCTGGCGCCGTAGAAGCCGTGCACGTGTTTGCAGGCCCGGAGGATGAACGCCGCGTCCTCGGGCTCGGCGATGGGGCCGCCGTGGCAGAGGACGAGCACGTCCTTGCGCACCCGCAGGGCCGCCTCGGCCCAGGCGTCGATGAGTTCCGCGCACTGGGGCAGCGTTTTCGCCGTGGCGGCGCCGATGCTTCCCTTGGTGGTGAGTCCCATGTGGCAGACGAGGATGTCCGCTCCCGCGGCGGCCATGGCGGCGGCGTCCTCGGCGGAGAAGACGTAGGGGGTGGTGAGGAGCCCCATTTCGCCGGCGCGGCGGATGGCCTCCACCTCAAGGGCGTAGCCCATGCCGGTCTCCTCCAGGTTGGCCCGGAAGACGCCGTCGATGAGTCCCACGGTGGGGAAGTTCTGCACGCCCGCAAAGCCCAGGTCGAGGAGCTGCCGGAGGAAGACGTCCCAGATGACGAAGGGGTCCGTGCCGTTGACGCCCGCCAGCACGGGGGTCTTCTTCGTCACGGGGAGCACTTCCCGGGCCATTTCCAGCACGATGTCGTTGGCGTTGCCGTAGGCGAGCAGTCCCGCAAGGGAACCCCTCCCGGCCATGCGGTACTTGCCGGAGTTGTAGATGACGATGAGGTCGATGCCTCCCGCCTCCTCCCACTTGGCGGACATGCCTGTTCCCGCGCCGCCGCCGATGATGGGAATCCGCCGCTCCGCCATCTCGCGGAAGCGCGTCAGAAGGTCCGCCTTGTTCCATCTTGCCATGAGATGTTCTCTCCTTTCCCGTGTCCCTGTTCTGTGTTCCCGGATCTGCTTCGGTGTTGTGTCGTCGTGTCTGCTCTTTCAGAACCTGCGCCCACGTCCTATCCCTGTCGCATTGGTAGGATGCGCTCGTCTCCGGCAGACGTCACGTTTCCGGCGGCGGAGAAGGCTCTCTTCGCCGCCGCGCTTACGCGATCTCCCGGAAGGCTGCCACGAGGGCGGCGGCGAACTCGGGATCGTTGACGTTGTGCGACAGGGAGACGAGTCGTCGCGACGGGGTCTGCACTACGTTGGCCTTCAGGGTCTCGAAGAGGGCCGCGTCCGCCTCGGAATCGTAAAAGGGAAGGCCCGGCGTGTCGATCATGGAGACGCCCTTCTCGGGGAGGAGGAAGCGCACCGGCCCCTCCATGCGGTTGAGCCGCTCTGCGATCCATTCGCCCATGCGGCGGTTCTCCTCGGGGGTGGTGCGCATGAGCGTCACCTGGGGGTTGTGCACGTGGAAGAGGCGGTCCCGGTAGCGCTCGGGAACGGTGTCCCGGGCGCCGAAGTTCACCATGTCCAGGGCGCCCACGGAACCCACGTAGGGGGTGCGGGTGCGGATCACCGCGCCGAAGCGGTCCTCCGTGCAGGGGAAGACGCCTCCCATGAGCAGGTCGCACACTTCCGTGGTGGTGATGTCCAGCACGCCCGCAAGGAGCCCCGAGTCGGCGAGCTTCTCCATGGACTGGCCCCCCGTGCCGGTGGCGTGGAAGACCAGGCAGTCGTGCTCCGTTTCGAGGGCCTTGCGCACCATGTCCACGCAGGGGGTGGTGACGCCGAACATGGTCATGCCCACGGCGGGGCGGTCCTGTCCCTCCGGAACGGGGTTTCGGATCATGCCCGCCAGGGCGTGGGCGGCGTTGGCGAGCACCACCCGGGAGATGCGGTTGATGCCCGCCACGTCCGTCACGGAATAGAGCATGCAGATGTCGTTGGGGCCCACGTAGGGGGCCACGTTGCTCGATGCCACGGTGGAGACCATCATCTTGGGCACGCCGATGGGGAGGGTGCGCATGCCCGTGCAGACCAGGGAGGTGCCTCCGGAGCCGCCGAGGCCGAGGACGCCCCCCACGTCGGTGCGGCTCGCGAGAAAGGCCGCGAAAGCGGCGGCCATGTCCGCCACGGCGCGCCCGCGATCGTCGGCGGTGTCGAGAAAGTTCGGGTCCGTCGGCGAGAAGGCCGCCACCTCCCGGTTGGTCACGTCGGGCTTTCCCTGGGGGGCGCGGATGCCCACGTCCACCAGCAGGGTCTGGACACCCTGGGCCGCGATGAGGTCCCGCACGTAGGCGAGATCCTCGTACTTGGTGTCGCAGGTTCCCACCACATAGGCTTTCTTCGTCGTCACTGCCGTCGCCTCCTTTTCGTTCTCCTCCGTCGTCTCCTTACAGACCGGACGCTCTTTCGTCCTTGAGAAACCCTGATTAAAGGGTTTTTTCTCCCTCGATTTGGACCGCATCGCGTTTTTTCGAGGTCGGCGTGGCATTTTTCAGAGGTTCCCCTGACTTGAGGATGCACCGAGGGGCTTTCCTTTCCCTAGGGGGCGTGGAGCCCGGGAATCAGGCCTTACCGCAGTGCGTTCAGAATGGCGAGCACCTCGTCCTTGCCGAGGGGGACGAAGGCCCCCACCGGCCCTTTCTCCACGGCTTTGGCGGCCATCTCCTCCAGACGGTCCGCGGGGACGCCCAGCTCCGTCAGGGTGAGAGGCAGGCCGCAGGCCCGGATCCACGCCTCCAGGCGGCGGATGCCCTCCAGGGCGGTGTCCTCCAGGTCGAAGGGATTCATGTCCACGTCCATCACCCGGTGGGCGAACTGGGCGAATCGGGGCACGTCGTGGGAAAGGACGAAGCGCATCCACGCCGGAAAGACCGCCGCGAGCCCCGCCCCGTGGGGAACGTCGTAGATGGCGGAGAGCTCGTGCTCGATCTTGTGGGAGCCCCAGTCGCCGAGGCGCCCCGTGTCGAGGATGCCCGAGTGGGCGTTGGTGGCGCTCCACATGAGTTCCGCCCGAGCGGCGTAGTCGTCGGGCTTCGCCAGCGCCCGGGGGAGGTTGGCGAGGATGGTTTTCATGGTGGCCTCGCAGAGCCGGTCCGTGAGTTCCACGTCGCGGTCGTTGGTGAAGTAGCGCTCCAGCACGTGGGCCAGCATGTCCATGGCGCCGTAGCGCGTCTGGTCCGCGGGGAGGGAGAAGGTGAGTTCAGGGTTCAGCAGGGCGAAGCGGGGGCGGAGAATCGTGCCCTTGTAGCTCCGCTTGTACCACCCCTTCTCGTTGGTCACCACCGAGGTGGGACTCGTCTCGCTCCCCGCGGCGGGAATGGTGAGCACCACTCCCACGGGCAGGGCCTTTTCGGGAACGGCCGTCTCGTCGTAGAAGTTCCACACGGGGCCGTCGTAGGGGACGCCGAGGGCGATGCCCTTTGCGGAGTCGATGACGCTGCCGCCCCCCACGGCGAGGATCAGGTCCGCGCCCTCCCGGCGACAGAGGGCGATGCCTTCCTCCACCAGGGAGAGCCGGGGATTGGGCTGCGCGCCTCCGAGTTCGACCGCCGTGAGCCCCGCCTCTTCGAGAGAGCCCCGGATGCGGTCCAGAAGGCCGCTGCGTTTGACGCTGCCGCCGCCGTAGTGGAGCAGCACTTTTTTCGCGAGGCGTGCCGCCTCGGCTCCGGCGGCGAGTTCCGCGCCGCGGCCGAAGACGATTTTCGTGGGATTTTCGTAGGTGAAGTCTCTCATGGTGTCTCCTCCCAGAATCGAGTCGTTGTGATTCCTCCGGTATGACGCGGTCTCGGAAAGAACGCGTTCTAACGTGCTCTCAAGAGGTGCGCTTTTTCGCAGGCAACACACACTCTTCCGGATCGTCGCGTGCCGGCCCGTGTACGTTGCATCATGGGCAAAAGATTTCCCCGGGAAGGGGCGGCCTTGCATGCACATGCATTTCCGACGACGGCGGAATGTCCCCCAGGTGTCCCTCAGGACAAAACAGAGACGGCGGAATGTCGTCGGAGCGGGCACTTCTCCGTCTCTTACGGCTTGGGTGCGGAGACGACCTTGAAGGGTTTCTCCGGCGCTGCCCAGACGGCCAGATAGGCGCCGCCCTCGGGGAGGGCGAGTTCCGCCGTGCCCCATCCCTCGCCGACGCAGACGAAGTGCGCGTCCCAGAGAACCCACCGCAGGTCCGCCTCGGGGGAGCCTTCAATGGCCACCGTGCCGCTCTCGGGGGGGAGGTGCAGCCACCGGATGTCGTCGCCGCTGCCCATGAAGAGTGTCTCCCCCTGTGCGGGGGCTTTGGACACGGACTCGAGAGGGCGGAAGGTATATCCCTGGAAGCGGAGCCACTCTCCGTCCCCCTTGGGAAGAATCTCCAGGTCGCTCAGATCACGCCCTGGAACGGTGGGGATGAGCAGGTCCATGAGGGCGTGGGTGTCGTCGCCCCGGGCGGCGTTCACGTGCTGGAATCCGCCGCCGGTCACGTCGCTCTGCACGAAGAGATGCCCGTCGAGTCCCTCCACGGCGTGGAGGCGGAGCCGCGGATCCGATCCCGACGGCCACAGCAGGGATGCCGCCGGTTCGTCCGCGGCGAGCCAGGTTGTGCTCAGACGTGCCTTCCAGGCCGGGGAGAGAGGCGCTCCGGGGACAAGGCGCTGCATCAGAGGGATGGCGTCCGTGTAGTGGCTGTAGCCGAAGGGCATCTCCGCCGCGATGTAGTCCCTGCCGTCGCCCTGGACGAAGAAATATTCGGGATAGCGGGAGTCCTTGTTTCCGGAGTAGCGTCCGTTCTCCCGGTAGTGCAGGTCCTCCGTGGCGGGTTCCCAGGTGTCGCCGCTGCGGACGCGCAGGTCCAGCCCTCCCTTTGCGTCGGCCTGAAGGAGGAAGAGCATCTGGTGATCGGCGAAGAAGCCCGAGTACTTCTCGATGTCCTCCGGGGCGGGCGTCGCCTCGGGGAGCAGGTCCGGCGAGAGGGGCTCCGGAAGGGCCGCGAGGGTTCCCCGGTCCACCAGCGCCGCAAGGAGGGTCAGTTCCGCCAGGGCGGCGAGGTTCACACCGGCGCTGTTGGCGCTGAGCACCGCCACGCCGAGATTCGCCTCGGGGAGCACGATCAGTTGGGAGAAGTAGTAGGCGGTGCCGCCGTTCTTCGCAAGGGCGGCATGTCCCAGGACACCCAGTCCGGGCTGCGCCACCGAATCCCATCCCAGACCGTAGCGGACAACCTTGGTGTCCACGAGGCGGAAGCTCCCCTCGGTGCGGTCTTTCGCCGTGGCCGCGACGGATTCCTCGGAGAGGATGCGCACGTCTCCCCAGGCGCCGCCGCCGGCGATCATGGCGAGGAAATTCGCCAGATCACCCGCGGTGGAGCGGATGCCGCCGCTCGCGCAGGGATTGGCGTATTCCAGGGGAAGAACGTCTCCTTCGTCGTCGGGATACCCCTTGGCGTAGCTTCCCTCGGGGAGCGGCTCCAGGGGAAAGCTGGTGTGCGTCATACCCAGGGGAGAAAAGATCTCCCGGGCCACGTACTCCGGATAGGGGACGCCCGTCACGGCCCGAAGGACATGCTCGAAGAGAGTGAAGCCGTCGTTGCAGTACACGTGCATGTACCCCGGGGCGTGCTTGAGGCGGCTCTGTTCCAGCGAGGCCAGCACGTCCGCCGGATAGGAGGGACGGGCGCGGGAGGTGAAGCCGCCCCGGTAGTTGGAGCCGGGGAAACCCGAGGAATGATCCAGGAGCATGCCCACCGTGAGATCCTTGGCCTCGGGGGAGCGCATGGTGAAGTCCGGCAGGTAGTCCGTCACGGGGCGGCCGAGGTCGAGCTTGCCCTCCTCCACGAGCTTCATCGCGGCGGCGGCGGCGAAGACCTTGCTCTCCGAGCCGATGCCGAAGATGGTCTCCGGCGCGGCGGGCTGCCCTGTTTCGCGGTCGGCGGTGCCGAAGGCGAGTTCCCAGGCGGTTTTGCCGTCCGCCATGAGCGCCACGGTGAGGGACATGAGGGGATGCTCGGCGAGCGCCTCTCGGGCGAAGCGCGTCACCTCCGCCTTGGAGAAGGCGTAGGGCTCCGCCGGAGTGGTTTCCTGCGAGACGGCGTCCTCGGTTGCCTGGGGCGCGGGGACGGCGGCGGGTTCTTCCGGTGCGGGTGGTGTCTCGGGCGCCCGCAGCACCACGGAGAGGACTGCCCAGAAAAGAAGCATCACCACCGGAAAGAGCATCACCGGGTGTCCTGTCCGTGCTCGCGCCGGAGCCTGGGGTGAGGCCGCCTTCTTCGGAGGGGTGTTCTTTCCGTTTCCGCCCCCGCCGTTCCTGTTGCCGCCGTTGCCGTTTTTGCGCTGCTTCGTGTCCATGATGAACCCTCCCTCGCCGATGCGCCGGACGCGCCCTTCCGGGCGGTCGCTGCCGGAAACCCTTCTCCCGAGCTGCCTGTGTTCTTCCTGTAAACCGAGCCGAAAGATTTCGGGGGAAAAGCGAAAAATCCCTGGGCGGATTTCGTGATGTCACAGGGGTTTTCCCGGATATCGTCGCGCTGTGCCGGGACACTTCACCCGAAGCCTAGCACTGCGCCGGAAATGCGTCAACGAAGCGAGTCGCCTCATGGAACCGGACAGTGTGTTACCCCTGAGCGGGACGCGAAAAATGTTCCCTATGACGAACAGGGGCGACGTATTCATGAAGACGAAGGAAGCGAAGAGTTGCCCGCTTCCGGATCGACCGGTTCCTTGCCCGGGTGTCGTTTCTTCCGAGGAGAGTGATGTGCGCGCCCGGGTGCGAAGAACGCCGGAGGCGGGAGAGGCGACAGGAGTGGCAAGAACGCCCCCCGCGCGGGGACGGCGTGCGGGACCTGGGGCCGGAGCCGCGACCGGAAGAGGATGTGTCCGCCTCCGAGAGGTCGGGGGCAGGGCGCGGCGTCGGGCCGGTTCGAGGAAAGCGGGTCCAACACCGGGAATCATGGAGGACGTGATGCGGTGTCGGACTCGAGTCCGGAGGCGTGTCCGGCGGCGAAGAAAGCACCCTGAGATATTGAAGACACTGTGAGAGTCTGGGGGAGAGGAAGCAATCCTCATTGTGTATTCATAATTTTGTTACCAAAGGATGCTATGCTGATCACGGATGAAAAGGGGAGCGAGATGCTCTGTTTCCGCAGGCATTGCGGGGAGTGAAGAGAAGCAAGGCAAGGCAGCAAGGACAGCAAGCAAGGAAGGAAGGCAAGGAAAGAAAGTGTCTTCTCCCGGCAGCCCTTTCGAAGGGGTGCTGACCTGACGAAGGCGGCGCACGCACGAGAAGCGGGAGGGAGACGCGGGCGAAGAGAGCCGGAGGCGCAGGCGACGCAAACGAACCTGTGCGAATCTGGGAAAGCGGGCAAAGGCGGACGAGGATGGGCGAGGCGGGCGAAGGAACGCCCGCGGCGGGGCGCGAAGCGCCGGAGATGAAAGGATGGAGGACGCACCATGTGGAAAGGTTTGCGGATTCGGACGAAGATACTGGTCGGCGTGCTGCCTCTCGTGGTGGCGGTGTTCGCCGCCATGATCGGCTATGTGGCCGTGGAGGCCCGGAAGCTCGCGGTTCGGGATGCCCTGGACCGGGCGGAGCAGACCGCGCTGGTCTACGCGGGACGTTTCGGCGACACGCTGAACGATGCCATGGGATCCGCCCGCTCTCTCGCGGCGACGCTGGCGGGCATGCGCACGGCGGGGGTTCCCTCCCGCGAGGTGGCTCTTTCGGTCATGAAGAGCCTCGCCGAGGCCACTCCGTCCTATCTGGGCGTGTGGACCGTCTGGGAGCCCGACGCCTTCGACGGAAAGGACCGGGAGTTCAGCGGCGCGCCGGGGCACGACGCGTCGGGACGCCTTGTCGCCTACTGGAACCGCGCTTCGGGAAGCCTGCTCCTCGAACCCTGCGTGGACTACGACAATCCCGATGCCTGGGACTACTACAGGCGTTCCCTGGACACGAAGCGAGAGGTGATCATGGAGCCCTTTGTCTACGTGGTGGGGGGGAAGAACGTGCTCCTCGTGAGCCTCTGCGTTCCCATCGTCGCGGATGGAAAAGCCCTGGGCGTGGCGGGGGTGGACATCGCCACCGACACCATCCAGGAGATGGTGAAGAACACCCGCATCTTCGGCAGCGGCGCCCTGACGGTCATCGCCGGGGACGGTACGCTCGCGGGACACCCGAAGGACGAGCTGCTCGGAAAGAAGATCACCGACCCGGAGATCGCCGCACCGAATGCGGCGACGACGCTGGCGCGCATCGCCCGGGGAGAGACGTTCACCCTGCGGGAATATTCCGCGGCGCTCGGGAGTGATGTCTTCAAGGTGCACGTTCCCCTCTCGGTGGGGCGCACGGAAACGCCCTGGAGCGTGGTCGCGCTGGCGCCGGAGGCGGCTGTCTTCGCGGGGGTGGACCACCTCGGGCGCGTCACCGCCGCAGGTGCCGTCCTGGGCATCGTGCTGCTCTGCGCGGTGGTGCTCTTTCTCGCGGGGAGCATCGCCCGTCCCTTGAGCACCCTCACCGGGCGGGTGCGCACCTTTGCCTTGGGGGATCTGACGGTGCGTTTTTCCGAGGGGAATGGCCACGACGGAGCGGACGAAGTGGCCCTCATGGCCCGCTCTCTGGACGACATGGCGTCCTCCCTCGGCGCCGCCCTTGAGGACGTGCGCACCCGTGCGGAATCCGCGGCGGCATCCGCCGAATCCCTCGCGGCCCTGTCGGAGGAGACCGTGGCGGCCATGGAGGAAGTGAAGAGTTCCATCGACGCCGTGGCGGCGCTTTCCGGACGAAACGCCGAAGCACTGGCCTCGACCAACGCGGGAGTGGAGGAGATCTCCTCCGGTGCGGCGAGCGCGGCGAACGCCGCATCGGAAGGTGCCGAGGCGGCCTCGGTGACCGCCGAGGGGAGCGAGCGGGCCGTGGCCCGCGTTGAGGGTGTCATCGCGAAGATCCAGGCCGTGGGTGCCAAAACGGAGGAGTCCGGAACGAGCATCAACCGCGTGGCCACGTCGGTGAGTTCCATCACTCAGTTCGTCACCACCATCAAGACCATCGCGGACCAGACGAACCTGCTGGCTCTGAACGCCGCCATCGAGGCGGCCCGGGCCGGCGAGGCGGGGCGGGGCTTCGCGGTGGTGGCGGAGGAAGTGCGGAAACTGGCGGAGGAATCCAACGTGGCGGCCAAGGAGGTGGAAAGCCTCATCAGTTCCCTCCGGGTGGACACGAAGCGCTCCCTGGATGTCACCGTCGAGGCGGGAGGCATCATGAAGGAGACCGTTGCCGCCGCGGCGGAGGCGCAGAAGGAACTGAAAGAGGCACTTTCCCAGATCGCCCGGGTGGACGACGTGATGCAGAACATCGCCGCGGCGGCGCAGGAGCAGGCTGCGGCGAGCGCCGAAATGGCGGCGGGCATCGATCGGGCCGCCAAGGGGACCGGAGAAATGGCCAAGAACCTGGAGTCCATCAAGGGTGCGTCGGACGAGACGTCCAAGGCGGCGGAGAGCGTCGCCAGAGAAGCGTCGAGCGTCTCCGAGGGGACGGAACTGATTCGGGAGCGGCTTGCCGCGTTCCGCACGGGCGGCGTCTCTTCCTCTTCCGCCTCCGTTCCCGCGGCGTCCGGATCGCTTCGTGCGCTGCCGGAGGCGAAGTAGAGGGCGCTTGTAGACAAGGTGTGCCCCACCGAGGCGTCCTTGCGACGACGCTCTTCCGGGAGCCGGCTCATCTCCGTTGCGGTTGCACGAACACTCCGAGGAACGAAAACGGGGAGGCGCACGCCTCCCCGTTCGCATGTCCGGTACCTCGCACGGGCGTTGCCGCCGCGCCGGTGTTTGTCTCCGAGGGCGCGCCGGTGTTTCCGTTCGCCTCCGCATTGGTCCGTGCGTTTTTCTCCTCCTGCGGTACAATGCAAAAAGCTCTTCCCGCCGGAAAAATCCGCACGGGATGTGGCAACGCCGGAATTGTTGTTCGGAACGTCGCGTAAAAATGAACCGTTGACGGACGCACCTTATCGGCGAAAGAAGGGGAGAACTGCGTGGAACTGGAACTGACGCACGTGGCGGGGCTTCTGGCCCTCGGGTTGGTGGCGGGGTTTCTGAACACCGTTGGGGGCGGGGGATCACTTCTGACGCTGCCGCTGTTGACCTTTATGGGAATGGACCTCGCCGTGGCGAACGCCACGAATCGGATCGGCATCTTTCTCCAGTGCGCCGCGAGCACCTGGACCTTCCGCAGCCAGGGCGTGCTCTCCCTGCGCAAAGTTCTCCCCCTGGGGATCGCCGCCTGCGCGGGCTCCGCCCTGGGGGCGTTTCTGGCCATTCAGATCGACAAGCGGGCGCTGAACCTCGCCATCGGCGTGCTCATCTCCGTCATGGCGGTGCTCCTGGTGGCGAAGCCCCGCATGTGGGAGGAGCGGAAGGTCGTCACCTGGCCGAAGTGGGCGGTGTGGATGCTCTTCGCCGCCATCGGCGTCTACGGCGGGTTCATCCAGGCCGGGGTCGGGTTCTTCCTCTCCTGGGGGCTCGCGGGGGCCGCGGGGTACGATCTGGTGTCGGGAAACGGGGCGAAGAGCTTCATCGTCTTCCTCTATACCGCGGTGAGCCTGGTGCTCTTCTTCGCCGGAGGGCTGGTGAACGTTCCCGTGGGGCTCATCCTCTCAGTGGGCGGCATGGCCGGGGCCGTGCTGGGCGCCCGCTTCGCCGTGGCGAAGGGCAACACCTGGATCCGGTGGATCCTGGCGGGGATCATTTGCGTCACCGCCCTCAAGATGGCCCTGGACGCCTTTGCGCACTGAGACACGGCGCGCTGCGCGGCGGGCGGTGCGGAATGCATGAAGGACACCTGATGTCTGCGGGAGGCGAAAAACACGTTCCGTGTACGTGGCTTTCCCGCACCGCATCCTGTCGGGTGACCGGAACGCCGGTGACGGGAGAGCGCGTGTGTCCGGGGCTTTCGGAGCGTGTCGTCTCCGACAGCGGGTTTTCGTGATCGGGCAGGCGAAAGAAAGCGCTGCGGCGGATCCGGCAGGGGCAGCCCGGCCCGATCAGGCGTTTTCCCCGGTGCCGCGGAATTTCTGCTCGTAGGCGGCGTAGATTTTGTAGAAGTGCCCCCGCATCTCCTCCACGGTCTCCTCGCTTTTTCTCTCCCAGAAGGCATCCACGAGATTCTCGTGCTCCCTGATGATCGCCTCGGGGCGGCGCTGCTCGTAGAGGGCGTAGATGGCGATGCGGGTCACCTCGTCCCGGACGCGGTTCCAGATGTCCGTAAGGCGGCCGTTGCCCACGTGGGCGATGATGGTGGTGTGGAACTTCATGTCCTCCTTGATGAAGGCGATGGGATCTCCCGAAAGTTCCCGCATGTTGTTGATGAGGGGGACCAGAAGTCCCGCCAGCAGGCGCGGTTCGCCCGAGGCAAAGATGGTCCGGATGGCGAAGAGTTCCACCATCTCCCGGAGCATGAAGACCTCCCGCACGTCCTCCATGCCGATGGGGCGCACCACGGCCCTGCGCTGCTCCCGCAGGAGGACCCACCCATCCTGGGCGAGACGCTTGATGGCCTCTCGGACGGGGGTGCGGCTCGTTCCCAGGGAGAGGGCCAGCGCCCGCTCCTGCAGGGTGCTCTCCGGCGGCAGACGCAGTTCCACGATCCGGGACTTGATCTCGTCGTAGACGCGGTTCGCCAGGTTTTGCCTCTCCTCGTGCGTTCCCCTTCCTCGTTCTGCCGTTCCGGCCATGACAACACCCGCATTCCCCGTGAATTTGAGATCGGAGGACTCTGGAGGGAGAACCCGTCCGGCTTTTGGGTCGTGATCGCGGTGCGCGTTTCCCGCTTCGAGGTGTGGCGCATCGGATCCTTGTTGACGATGTTCCGTTTTCGGAGGGCGCCGTTGTGTTTCGGACGACGATGCTCCGTTTTCGAAGGCGCCATGCCGCATCCCGAACGTTGTGTCATTCCAGTTGTACAGGATTGACGCGGCGTTCGTCAAGACGCACGCTTCTGTTTCGTTGCCGTTGCCGCCGCCGTGTCCGCGTCGCACTCCCGAGGGGCGGAGGGCAAAAG
>DIMS01000118.1:12141-23353 GCA_002425685.1 Synergistaceae bacterium UBA5560
CGGAGTCGCGGGGGGCAGGGCCGGGGGGGCCGGCCTCAGAGCACCTGCCCCATGAGTTCCGGAATCATCAGGGCCAGCCGGGGAAAGAGGATGGTCAGCGCGATGGCTATTACCAGGGCCAGCACGAGCGGCAGGGATTCCCGGATGAGTTTCTCGAAGGGCGCCCGGCAGATCCCCTGGGCCACGTAGAGGTTCACCCCCACGGGGGGCGTGATCATGCCCAGACAGAGGTTCATGGTCATCACCACGCCGAAGAGGATGGGACTGTACCCCACGGAGGTGACGATGGGCAGGAAGAGGGGCGTGAAGAGCACCACGTTGGAAGTGGTGTCGATGAACATGCCCGTGATGAGGAGAAAACCCATGATGAGCGCCATGAGGACGACGGGATTGTTCGAGAAGGAGAGCATGGTCTCCGCCAGGGTCTGGGGAATGCGCTCCATGGTGAGAAGCCGCCCGAAGGTGGTGGCGCCGCCGAGGATGAACATGGAGAGGCAGGAGAGCACGCCCGCCTCCACGCAGGCGTCGAAGAGCTTTGGGAAATCGAGGCGCCGGTAGACGAAGAAGCCCACGATCAGGGCGTAGAAGCACCCCACCACCGCGGCCTCCGTGGGAGTGAAGACGCCGCCGTAGATGCCGCCGAGGATGATGAAGGGGAGAAAGAGCGCCCATTTGGCCTTCCAGCACTGGGCGAGCACCCACAGTACGCCTCCCTGGCGTTCCTTGCCTGTGTAGCCCCGCCGGCCCGCGATGAACCGGTTCGTGAGAATGAGCAGAAGTCCCATGAGCAGCCCCGGCAGGATGCCCGCGGCGAACATGCTCACCACGGACGTGCCGGCGATGACGCTGTAGATGATCATGGGGATGCTCGGCGGAATGACCGGGCCGATGGTGGCTCCCGCGGCGACCACGGAGCCCGCGTAGGCGGGGTCGTAGCCGCGCTTGACCATGGCGGGGACGAGGATGACCCCCAGAGCGGCCACCACGGCGGGGCCGGACCCGGAGATGGCGGCGAAGATCATGCACGCCACGATGGTGGAGGCGCCGAGCCCGCCGGGCATGTTTCCCGTGACGGCGTCGCCCACGTTGATGATCTCCTCGGCGAGCCCGGACCGGGACATGAGGGTTCCCACGAGCATGAAGAAGGGAATCGCCATGAGCGGAAAGGAGTCGGCGGTGCTGATCATGGCCTGGGCGAGGAGCTGGATCATGGGGCTCCCCGGATAGAAGAGCACGAAGACCAGGGCGCACGAGGCGGCCATGGCGACGGCCACGGGAACGGAGAGGACGAGCAGGGCGAGGAGCGAGACCAGAAGCAGCGCAATCATGTCAGGCACCGCCTTCCGCGGCGGCGGAGTTCGCCCTGGCGGCCCGGAGCACCCGCTGGAGCGTGCGTACCGTGAGCCCCAGCATGCCGATGGTGCCCGCCATGTACATGGTCCACGTGGGAAGCCACGGAATGGAGGCGAAGACCTGATGCGTGCGGATCTGCATGAGCACGGTCTTGAAGATGAGCCACCCCATGTAGACGCCGAAGCCCATGGTGAAGACGTCCGAGAAGAGGGCGATCAGGCGGGCCGGACGGGGCGGAAGGAACTGGACGAGGGCGTCCACCTTCAGGTGGATTCCCTGCTTGGCGGCGAGGCTGATGCCTGTCATGGTGAGCCAGACGAAGCCGATGCGGGCGGACTGTTCCGCCCAGGAAAAGCTGAAGGAGAGGACGTAACGGCAGAAGACCTGGACGAGGAGCGTTCCCAGCATGAAGAGCATGACCGAGAAGAGCACGTACTCCTCCCACTTGTCGAGATGTGCGGCGATGGAGCGTTTCATGGACATTCCCCCCGGTTTCGGAAATGCCGCGCCGGGGGAGTGGATTCCCCCGGCGCGGAGTCGCGGCCGCTCGGGATCGGCGGAAACGGTGCGGTGTCGTGTGTGCGTGTGCGCTGTACGGGCGACATGCGCGGCGAGTGTCGCCCGGAGCGCGAAAGGGGCCGAAGCAACGGACGGCGTGGTGCGCCGGACCCGGGCCGCGAGGAGTTCTCCTAGAAATCGACCTCCCGGCCGAGTTCGGCGTAGATCTTCTCCACGTAGCCGTTCATCTGGGGCGCGTACTTCTTGTAGAGGGGGGCGAGCTTTTTCCGGAAGGCCTGTTTCTGCTCCGGCGTCAGCTCGATGATGACGTTCTTGCCGCTCTTCAGAATGTCCGCCTTGAGTCCGTCGTTGATCTCTTCCTGCTTCTCCCGCTGCCATACCTTGGTCTCTTCCACGGCATCGAGGATGATCTTCTGCTGGTCCGGGGTGAGTTTGTCCCAGCTCACCTTGGAGAAGACCACCGGAAGCGGGCCGTAGAGGTGATCCGTCTCGATGATGTACTTCTGCACCGTGTGGAATCCGGAGTTGACGATGTTCTGGTAGGGGTTCTCCTGGGCGTCGAGCACGCCCTGCTGGAGGCTCGTGAGCACTTCCGAGAAGGCCATGGGGATGGCGCTGGCGCCCAGCATGTTCCATGCCTCGATGTGGAGCGGATTCTCCATGACCCGGATCTTCAGGCCCTTGAGGTCGTCGGGGGTGTGAATCTCCCGGTTTGCCGTGGTCTCCCGGAAGCCCTGGGACCACCAGGAGATGATCTTCACGCCCGAGCTCTCCACCGATGCGGCCACTTCCTGTCCCACGGGGCCGTCGAGGACTTTTTCCGCCTGGGCGCGGTTTTCGAAGAGATAGAAGAGGTCGAAGACCTTCGTCTTGTCCGTGAAGCCCCCCAGGGCGGGAAGGGCGGGAAGGGCCATGTCCAGGGCGCCGATCTGCAGGGACTCGATCATCTCGCGGTTGCCGCCCACCTGGCCGTTGGGAAAGATCTGCAGGGTGATCGTGCCGCCGGATTTCTCCTTGAGCAGTTCCGCGAACTTCACCGAGCCCAGGTGTTCACCCCCGGTTTCGGTGACCACGTGGCCGATGCGCAGGACCAGCGTGTCGGCCGCCAGGGCGCAGGTGCCCAAAAAGAGCGCGGACAGCAGGGTGACGCAGGCGACGCAGAACCGTGTGGACAGAAACCGTGCCTTTCTTGCTTTCATCTTTCCTCTACCTCCTTCATGATGGTGGTGCTCTTCTCTCGTGTCCCGAGCACATCCGAATGAAGCCTGGCGAGCGGTGACCGCGCCGGTGCGGCTACGTCTCCGACGGGTGGTGCGGAACGGGCCGGTGCGGGTGGCGCCTTTCCTGGGGCGGCCTTTTCCGCCGGAGGATTCCTACGAGGCCGTTCTCTCCCGAAGAGCCGAAAGCACCTCTCTGTTGACCAGATTTCTGGGGCGTCCCTCCCTGAAGAATCGCACCACCTCCTCCGCCGCCTTCACCCGCAGCTCCGGAATGGCTGCGTCGGAGTTCCACGCCGCATGGGGCGTGATGACCAGGTTAGGGAGCGTGAGCAGCCGGGGGGTTCCTCGGGGAGGCTCCTCCCGGAGAACGTCCAGCGCCGCTCCGGCGATGATTCCCGAGGTCAGGGCCTCGTGAAGGTCGTCGTCCGCGATGAGCGCTCCCCGGGCGGTGTTGATGAGATAGGCGCTGCGCTTCATGCAGGCCAGCGTCTCCCGGTTGATGATTCCCTCCGTCTCGGGCGTGAGGGGCACGTGGAGAGAGACCACGTCCGCCTCGGAGAGAAACGCCCGCAGGTCCGTGCGGCGCTCGATGCCCTCGGCCCGGAAGGCCTCTTCCGGAACGAAGGGGTCGTAGCCGAGGAGGCGCATGCCGAAGGAGGCCGCCCGCCGCCCCGTCATGCGGCCGATGCCGCCGCACCCGAGGAGGCCGAAGGTCTTCCCCTGGAGGCGCGGCACGGGGTCCGCCACGGTCATGTCCCAGCCGCCGGACTTGACCTGCCGGTCCAGCAGGCCCACCTTGCGGGTGATCTCGAGAAAGAGGGCCAGCACGTGGTCCGCCACTTCCTCCTGGCAGTAGTCGGGCACATTGCAGACCATGATGCCCTTTTTCGTCGCCGTAGGCAAATCCACCGTGTTGGTTCCGATGCCCATGCGAACCAGAAGCCGGCACCGCTCGAAGTGTTCCAGATACTCCCTGCCCATGGGCGTGAAGAGCACCATGAGGGCGTCGCAGTCGCGTCCCTCCCGGCAGATCTCCTCCGGCGTGCCTCCCCTGGAGAGGATGAGTTCCGCGTCCAGCCCGTCCCGGATGATTTTTTCCTCGATGGTGGTGTCGGGCCAGGTCTTGTCCGTCATGAAGATTTTGAATTTCGCCATGGTCACCTGTCCTTCCGAAAGTGTCGGGATGCTTTGTGTCGTGTCGGCAAACCTCGTGTCCTTGTGGGGACGTGCCGCGCCGCCGGTCAGTTTCCGTAGAGTTCGGGGCGGCGCATGCGGAACACCTGCAGATGGTCCCGGATGCCCTCCACCGTGGAGGGGTCGATGGTGACGAACGCGCCTTCCTCCTCTTCACCGCCCTCGTGGAGGGTCTTTCCCCAGGGGTCGAACACGAGGGACGTGCCGCCGAAGAGCGTCTCCTTCGAGGTACCCACCCGATTGCAGGCCACGACGTACATCATGTTCTCGATGGACCGGGCGCGGAGGAGCGCCTTCCAGTGGTCGATGCGGATCTTGGGCCACTCGGCGGAGACGAAGAGTACCTGCGCGCCCTGGAGGGCGTAGCGCCGCGTCCACTCGCAGAAGCGGATGTCGTAGCAGATGACGCACCCCGCGGTGACGCCGTCCAGGTCGAAGAGGCATTCCGCGCTCCCCGCCCGGAGATAGCGGGGCTCGTCCATGAGGGGAATGAGGTGGGCCTTGTCGTAAGTGGCCACGAGCAGTCCCCTGGGGTCCACCACCTGGGCGCGGTTCACCGCCCCCTTCGTCGTTCCGGCGAGAACGGACCCTCCGACGAACCAGACCCCGTATCTTCGGGCCAGATCTCCCAGAAAGACCGCAGCGCCGCTTCCCTCGGGGTCCGCGAGTGTTTCCGCGTCCTCCAGGGCGTACCCCACGTCCCAGATCTCCGGAAGCACGATCACCGTCGGCTCCACGGCCTTTTCTGCGCAATGGCGTTCCATCCACTGCGTCACCTTCCGCCGGTTCGCCTCGCGATTGCCGAGAGTGATGTCGAGTTGGGCGATCCCTACGCGCAGCATGGTGTCCCTCCTTGTCGTTTCTGAAGAAAATGAGTCGAAGAAAACGGGTCGAGAAAACGGATCGAAAAAAAGGGTCGAGAACGGCGTGACGACGAGTCGGAGGAAGTGCCGGAAGATTCCGGGCCTTTGCGGACCCGTCGCGGAAGATCCGTCCCCTCGGAAGAGAATAATTGGCATACCAAAAATTGTCAAGGCATGCCAAATTGATATTTGGTAGACCGTTTGAAAAGCCGTCCGGTCGATTTTCGCGCTGCGGGCAGGACACAGGGGCGTATTGACAAAAAATCATTCATTCGATATTGTTCAGTGAACGAATATATTCATTCACGAATTGGTCGTGTATGAATATTCGCGGGAGACCGGGGTGGAAAGGGGATGACGTGTGTGGACTTTTCTCCGTGGGTATTGTTCGTGGATCTGGGTATCGCATCGGGACTCATTCTTCTGGGGCAACTGATCAGGGCGAAGGTGCGCTTCGTGCAGGAGCTGTTTCTGCCGGCAAGCCTTCTCGCGGGGTTTCTGGGCTTGGCCTTCGGGCCGAACGGACTCGGCTATCTGCCGTTTTCGGGGAATATCGGCGTCTATCCGGGCATTCTGATCGCGCTCGTCTTCGGGGCGCTGCCGCTGGCGTCGGAGAAGGCACCGTTCCGTGAGATCTTCGACCGGGTGGGCAACCTCTGGGCCTACTCACAGGTGGGCATGATCCTCCAGTGGGGCATCGGCGCCCTCTTCGGTATGTTCATTCTGGGAGGGGTGTGGAAGGATCTCAATCCCGCCTTCGGCCTCATGCTCGCCAGCGGATTCGCCGGAGGGCACGGCACCGCGGCGGCCATCGGCGCTGCCTTCAAGGGGCTGGGCTGGGAGGACGCGGGAACGCTCGCCATGACCTCCGCCACGGTGGGGGTGGTGAGCGCGGTGGTGGGGGGCCTGATTCTCGCCAAGTGGGGTTCCCGGAGGGGGTACTCGCATTTCCTCACCACCTTCGACGACATGCCGACGGAGCTGAAGACCGGCCTTATTCCTCCGGATCGGCGCCATCCCGGCGGGTTCGACACGGTCTCCTCCATCTCGATCGACCCCGTTGCGTTCCATCTCGCTCTCATCTTCCTCGCTTCCCTGGGCGGGTACTACCTCAGCAAGCTCGCCGGGGCGTACATTCCCAAGGTCAGCCTTCCCGTGTTCAGCTGCGCGTTCGTGGTGGGCATCGTGATGAACCGCGTACTTCAGGGGACCGGTGCCTCGACCTACGTGGACAAGAAGACCATGGGGCGGCTCAGCGGTACCTTCACGGATCTTCTGGTGGCCTTCGGAATCGCCTCCATCAAGCTTCCGGTGGTGATCAAGTACGCACTTCCCCTGGCGTGCCTCTTCGTCTTCGGCATTGTCTACTGCCTGTTCATCTTCTCCTGGCTGACGCCGCGGA
This sequence comes from Synergistaceae bacterium UBA5560, assembly GCA_002425685.1. Lineage (GTDB taxonomy): Bacteria > Synergistota > Synergistia > Synergistales > Aminiphilaceae > Aminiphilus. The sequence goes on from DIMS01000118.1 coordinate 18,693, forward strand.
TCATCCGCTCCTACTGGTTCGAGAAGGGGCTGTTCACCTGGGGGTGGATGACGGGAACCATGGCCATGGGCATCGCGCTGCTCCGCATCGTCGATCCGGAGCTGAAAAGCAAGGCCCTCGACGATTTCGCCTTCGCCTATCTGCCCATCGCTCCCGTGGAGATTCTGGTGGTTTCCTTCTCGCCGGTGCTCTTTGTGGAGGGGAAGGGGCTGTACTTCATCGGTGCCTGTGTCGCCTACGGACTCGCGGTGTGGCTCTTCGCCGCGGCCAAGGGGTGGTTCCATCTGAAGCCCAATGAAAAGAAGGTGACACTGGAGCGGCTTTCCTGACGGGAGAATGATTGCGCGTCGGCAGAGGCACAAGCGGACGGCGTGAGCGGGATGTGTCGGTGCGCTCGTGTCCTGCCGTCGCGGGCGGATGCGGGGTCTCCGGAAGAAACGAGCCTGTCGATTCCATCGTTTCATCGATCTGAGAGCGAAACGAATCCCCACGGCCGGATGGCGGGTGAGCGCGGACAGGAAGTGTGCTTCGGTCCTGTCGCCCGGCCTTCGTTTTCGCCCCGGATGTGTCGCACCTGCGGAAACAGCGGCAACAGAAGGTTCTTTCGGCGGCCCCGTGTGCTCTCCGGTCCGTTCTCTTCGGCGGACGGGAGCGCGTCCGCCCGTTTCACGGAGCATGCAACGCATCGGGGAGATCCCCCTTGCGCAATTGATGGGAGGTATCACATTCATGGAAAAGCAGCAGGGCAAGAAAGTGTCGTTTCTGTATCTGAACGAGAAGGACATGATCGAGGCGGGCGTTCTGGACATGCCCGAATGTGTGGAGGTGACCGAAGAGGTGTTCCGCCTTCTCGGCAGCGGGGACTACCTGATGGGAGGGCCTCTCTGCAACGAGCACGGCCAGATGCTCTGGTTTCCCAAGGAGAGCCCCTTCGCGAACATGCCCGTCGCGGGTCCCGACCGGCGCTTCATGGCCATGATCGCCTATCTCGGAGGGCGTTTCAACGTCTGCGGCGAGAAATGGTACGGGTCGAACATCGAGAATCCGCTGAAGCGGGGGCTTCCCCGGTCGATTCTCATGGTGATGCTCAACAATGCGGTCACCGCGGAGCCGCTGGCCCTCATGTCGGGAAATCTGATCAGTGCCATGCGCACCGGCGCCGTTCCCGGCGTTGCGGCCAAGTACCTGGCCCGGAAGGGCGCGGACACGGCGGCGATCATCGGGACGGGGGTCATCAGCAGGGCCTGCCTTCTCGCCATCTGCGCCGGTGTGCCGGGAATCCGCACAGTGAAGCTCTACGACATCCGGGAAGAGCAGATGGAGCGCTTTGAAAAGGACATGGCGGAGAAGCTCTCCGTGACCTTCCGGCGCTGTTCGTCTCTGGAGGAGGCGGTTCGCGGGGCGGACGTGATCAGCGTGGCGACTTCGGGGGCCAAGGCTGCTGAAATCCGGGAGGAGTGGCTCCGGGAAGAGGCGCTGGTGGAACTGACGGGCATCGCGGACATCACTCCCGAGCTCTACATGAAGAGCACTATCGTGGCGGACAACTGGAAGATGCACCGCTCGTGGATGACCGAGGGAGACGAGCATCCCGACGGCATCGAGAGCATTCTGAGCTGGGCGCCCTCGGCGCCGGTGATCCGCCTCGTGCTGGGCGGGCGGGTGCGGCACGAGGACATCCAGAGCCTCGGCGACATCGTCGGCGGCACTCCCTTTGTCAGGAAGCCCGGCGCGCCGGTGATGTTCATCACGGGGGGAATGCCTGTGGAGGACGTGGCCTGGGGATACACGGTCTACCAGAACGCCCGGAAGAGGGGTATCGGCCAGGAACTGCTCCTCTGGGATTCGCCCCACTGGTTCTAGAACCTTCTGGAATCGGTCTGCGGTGTGGTTGCCCTGGATGAAAATGAGGCAGGCCGCTCCGGAAAGAGTGCCTTCCGGAGCGTGAGGAATGGTGGCAGCGGAACGGTACGGTACGGGACGGAGCGGAGCGAAGAGCCCGTGCCCCGCAGGGAACGGAAAGAGAAACGTGCGAAAAAGACAGGTGCGACACGGATGCTCCCGGGACGATGTTCCCGGGAGCGTTTTTTGGTGTGCCTGCGCGTTGCGCCGGAATTCCGCCGCAGGAAGCCGGAAGCAAAAAACCCAGGCAGGTCCTCCGGACCGGGGGAACATCTTGCCGTCGGAATCTGAAGTGGGCTTTTTTTCGCCGGAGGGGATGTGTTCGGGCAGATCTGCGTTGCCACGGCGGCGGGAGACGCGGCGGAACGCTCGGGAAAAACGGTTCCGCCGGGGGCGGCGGGTGGATTTTCGCCGGAAACGCGGTGCCGTTTGCGGCGGTTTTGTGTATCATGGAACGAAGCTCTTCCTGCAAAGATCTTTCGGAATCTCTGAAGAAGGCTACGTCAGCCCCGCAGGGCGCCTCGCAGAGCCTGATGCGCCCCGAGTCAAGGGAAAGCGAAAGGTCTTTAGGCAGAGCTTCCCTTTCCACGAAGATGTTTTCATATCTTTCATATGACGGAGAAGATCATGACCGATGCGCGTCACCTGTACAAAAAGATAACCGAGAGCAAAGATGCGTTGCCCGGTTCGCAGAGAAAGGTTGCGGACTACATTCTGCGGAACGGCCGCGAAGTGGCGTTTCTCACGGCGGAGGAGCTGGCGAAGCGCACGGGCGTGAGCCTCGCCACGGTGGTGCGCACCGCCGCGGGCCTGGGGTTCGAGAGCTACCAGGTCCTGCGGGAGCTTCTGGCCGATGTGGCCAAAGCTTCTTATTCCCCCACGTGGCGCGAGCTGGAGGATTCCTGGCGCAATCCCGACAGTGGGGACTACTTCGGCATGGTGGTGCGGGACACCATCGAGGCGCTGCGGCACATTCTCACCCCCGGTGTGGCTGCCTCCGTGCGGAACGCCGTGGAGATCCTCGACGGGGCGCGGGTGGTCCACATCATGGGGAGCCGCTCCAGCAGGGCCCCGGCGCTCTCGCTGTACTACGCCTTTCAGCAGTTTCTGCGGGATGCCCGCCTGTTGGGGACGATGGGCGGGGACGATCTTTACGAGAACCTGCTGCGCGTCCGGGAGAAGGACGCGTTCATCGCTATCTCCAACGGATATCCCCACTACGCGGTGCAGACCCTCGACGCGGTGCGCTTCGTGGGCGAGCGCGGCGTGCCGGTGGTGCTCGTCACGGACAGCATGAGCAACCCCGCCATTCCCTTCTGCCGGGAGGTCATCCACGTGCCCGGCTGCGAAGCGCACTTTTCCCTCATTCCCCTCATGGCCGTCCTCGATGCGGTGGTGGTGGGCATGGGGCGGAAACGCTCCGACGAGGCGGTGGACTCCCTGCGCTCCCTGTGGAAGATTCTCATCGAGAACGGCATCACCATGCGGCCCGACGAGGAGGACAAACGAAGGAAATCCTAGGATACCCCTGAAGAAGGCTACGTCAGCCCCGCAGGGCGCATCGCAGAGCCTGATGCGACTCGGGCCAGGGGAAAGCGAAAGGTCTTTCTTCAGAGATTTCCTGGGTTTCCCGTTCTCCGGAAAACATCCGGCCCGCAAGGCGTCGCCCCCGCGCTCCCTCGGGAGCGCGGGACCAAAAGGCACGGACACGGCGGCCTCTTCCGCAACGGGAGGGGCCGTTTCCGCAAGAGGACACACACAGGACACCGAACAGGACAGGACAGAACAGGACAGAACAGAACAGGGGGCTCCCGAACATCGGGAGTCTCTTTTGTTTTTCTCGTTCCCGTGTACCCGCTCGGTGGCGGTTTGCACTCGCCTGACGTCGGCGTGTTTTCTCCGGCCCTCTTTTTCTCTCCCCTTCTTTGCGCTGCTCTGCTTCTCCACCTCTCCGCCTCCTGAAACGCGCTTCCGGACAGTGAACCCTCACGGCTCCCTAACGCATGTTTCTTCGTCCTCCCGTTATGATGGGTTCTGCGGGGACGATGCGAAAAATTCTGCATTCAAAATATTTTGATTTTCTGAGAGTGGCTTGTTTTTTGTGTGGTGCGGCGACGCGAGTTTGCGGTGGATGTCTCGCAAGGTGAAGCTTCGAGAGGGGGAATCCTGTCTCCCTGTCGGACGGGCAGTTTTCCATCCTCCGCAGGAAGGCCCAGGGCGGAAGGATCCTGCCTGCCTGTGGAGCTGACTTCCGAGAAGCGGAAGAAGTCATGGGGGCTTGGAACCCGGAAACACCACGGACGAGGCACTCTCGGGCGGGAAGTGCGAAGGAGGAGAGAGTCATGAGAACGATACGGGGAAAGATTCTTGCGTGGTTCGTGTCCGCGGTACTTGTGCTCTGCGGTGCTCTTGGTGTGGTGCTCTACCGGCAGGTGAGCGGCTCCGTGACGACCCTTTCGGACGGAATGGCCATGGACATCGCCGGGGCCAGAGCGGACCAGGTGGGGGAATGGCTTGCCCGCATCAACGACGTGACGAAGACCATCGCGCGCATGGAAGTCGTGCGCGCCATGGAGTGGGACGGCATGAAGGATGAACTGATGGCCCTGCAGAAGCGGGACGCGCAGTTCATCGAGATGTATTTCCGCATCGACCCCGAGGGCAACGCGCCGAACACCATGGGTGTCCAGGGAGCGAACCTGTCGGAACGGCCCTATTTCAAGAAGATCATGGGCGGCGCCGACACGGTCATCACGGAC
>DIMS01000068.1 GCA_002425685.1 Synergistaceae bacterium UBA5560
CAAGGAGCTTCCGGAAAAGGCCGGAGAATCGCCGCTTTCACCCGCCGAACACCAGAATCCTCTTCCCCGAACGGTGCAACCGCCCACGACACCGCACCGATGGTTTTCCGCGGATTGGTTCGGTTCGGTATACTTTATACGATAGCGCTATGCTATACTGATCTCAAAGGGCAACGTCGCCTTCCGAAAGCGATTTTAGTTTTTGACGGAAATGCGGCGACCCGTCGGTTCGCACCGGCGAAAAAGCGACGAAGGCTCCGTTTTCGCCCTTTCCGGTTTTTTCGAGTTCTCCCTCTTCCGCCTTGCAGACGAGTGTACCCCGGGTGCTCCGCGTTGCCGCCCTTCCATGGCGCGGCGGACACCCTCCGGAGCGGAACGGACTTTTCCCGTTCCCTACGCGCAAGGGCACTGCCCCGGGACGGAGGATCGCCATGACGCAACCCTTCCTCACCGCCCTCTGGCAACATCTGGTCATCGTGTGCACCGCCGTGGGCATTGCCACGTGCATCGCCGTTCCCCTGGGGATCGTCGTGTCGGGCCATCCTCGGGTGGCCGGAGCGATTCTCTTCGTGGACGGCGTGGTCATGACCATTCCCTCCGTGGCGCTCTACGGGCTGCTCATGCCCGTGCTGGCCCTCGTCGGCGAGGGAATCGGAACCGTGCCCGCGGTCATCGCCATGATTCTCTACTCGCAGCTCCCCATGCTCCGCAACACCGTGGCGGGCATCCGCAACGTGGATCGTTCGGTGATCGACGCCGCCCGGGGCATCGGCATGGGGAAATGGCGGATTCTCGCCACCGTGAGCCTTCCCCTGGCTTTTCCGGTGATCATGGCGGGTATCCGCTCCTCCTTCGTCATGGGAGTGGGGGTGACGGCCATCGCGGCCTACATCGGAGCGGGGGGGCTGGGCATGTACATCATGCTGGGCATCGCCAACAGCAATCGGGATCTGATCGTCACGGGAGCCCTGGCGACCACCTCCCTGGCGCTCCTGGCGGACCTGCTTCTGGGACGACTGCAGCGCGTGCTGGAACGCCGCATGGGAAAGGGGTGACGGCCGTGGAGAAGACCACGGGCGAGATCCGGATCGTGGAGCGCACCGATGCCGCCGAAGTCGTTTCGGAGGAGCGACCGGCACTTTCGTCTTCCGGGGCGGATGTCGCGCCGGTGCCCGGGCACGATGGCGGAAAGGTGCGCGACGGAGAGGAAACGCCCCTCATCCGTTTCGTCGGCGTGGAGAAAAGGTACGACAACGGCGTCGTGGCGGTGCGGAATCTCGACCTTGAAGTCCGCAGAGGAGAGATTCTCGTGCTCATCGGTCCCTCGGGGTGCGGCAAGACCACCACGCTGCGCATGACAAACCGCCTCGTGGAGCCCACGGAAGGAACGATTCTCTTCGACGGGGAGGACATTTCGGGCTTCGATCCGGAGGAGCTGCGCCGCCGCATGGGGTACGTCATCCAGGGCATCGGCCTTTTTCCGCACATGTCGGTCTTCGAGAACGTGGCGGTCGTTCCCCGGCTGAAGGGCATGAAAGGCGCTCCCCTCCGGGAGACGGTGGAGCGGAGCCTCGCCCTTGTGGGGCTTCCCGCGGAGGAGTACGCCCGCAAATGGCCCCGGGAGCTGTCGGGAGGACAGCAGCAGCGCGTGGGGGTGGCCCGGGCGCTCGCGGGGGATCCCGAGGTGATCCTTATGGACGAGCCCTTCGGCTCCCTCGATCCGCTCACCCGGGAGAGCCTTCAGGACGAGCTGCTCAAGCTTCAGCAGGCTCTGGGCAAGACGGTGCTCTTCGTCACCCACGACATCGCCGAGGCGATGAAGATGGGAAACCGCATCGCCGTCCTCCGGGCGGGAGAACTCGTGCAGGTGGGGGATCCGCTGAGCCTTCTCACGGCGCCGGCGGACAGCTTCGTCCATGATTTCGTGGGGGCGTCGAATCCGCTCTCCAAGTTCGCCTTCATGAAGGTGGAGCGGGTGCGCCTGCTTACGGAGGGGCTCCCCACGGTGCGCATCGGGGAGACCTTCGCGGAAGTCCGGAAGGCCGTGACGTCCACCTCGCTGATTTTCGCCAGAAACCCCTTCGCCTATGTGCTTGACTACGCGGGGCGCCTGCTGGGATTCGTCGACGCCGGAGCGAGCCGGGATCCCTCCATGCGGGTCGGCCCGTTCCTGCGCCGCGCCACCTCGGTGAGCCGCAACGCCACCATCCACGACGCGCTGCTCATCATGGTGACTCTGGGGATTCTGAATGTCCCTGTCCTCGGCGAGGACGGTTCCTTTCTCGGAGTGCTCACCTTCCGGAACCTGAACTCCTACATCTGGGAGCAGGGGGAGGCATCCTGATGTTCCTCGGCGTGGCCACTCCCCGGTTCATCCTTCAGTTTCTGCTGGAGCACCTGTGGCTGGTTGGGGTCGCCTGCGGCATCGCCTTTCCCCTCGCCCTGATCCTGGGCATCTGGGTCACCCGGCCCGCTTCCCGGGAGGGGCATGTGGCCCGGTACATGACCCAGTTCGTCTTTCTCGGCCAGGCCGTGCCGAGCCTCGCCGTCATCGGTCTCGTCATGGCCGTGCTCGGCACGGGGGAGGCCACGGCGATCTTCGCGCTCACCATCTATTCCCTCGTTCCCATGGTGCGGAACGTGGTGGAGGGACTGCGCAGCGTGGACACCTCGGTGCTCGATGCGGCAAAGGGGATCGGAATGACGCCCCTGGGCGTTCTGGTCCGGGTGGAACTGCCCCTGGCGTTGCCGGTGATTTTCGCGGGGCTGCGTACCGCCGTGGTGATCACCATCGGCACGGCGGCCCTGAGTTCCCAGGTGGGAGGAGGGGGGCTGGGACGCATGATCTTCACGGGGCTCTCCATGATGGACACGGGGCTCATTCTTTCAGGCGCCGTTCCCACGGCGCTTCTGGCGATCTTCGCGGACAAGGCGCTCGGCCTGGTGGAACGGCGCTTGCGCGGCAGTTGGTGACGCGGCGACGGAGAAGGTGGCATCCGAGGGGAAGGTCCCCCGAGAGACCGGAAAAGGAGGGATTCGCATGAGGAGAAGAGGAGGATGGATTCTTGCGGCGGTGCTCGCGGTGGCGCTCTTCGCCACGCCGATCGCGGCGGCGGAGAAGTTCGTCGTGGGGAGCAAGGCCTTCACGGAGCAGCTCATCCTGGGCAAGTTCGCGGCGGTCATCCTGCGCGATCTGGGATTCAACGTGGAGGAGAAGATTCCCCTGGGCGGTACGAACATCGTGCGCCAGGCTCTGGAATCGCGGCAGATTCACGGCTATGTGGAGTACACCGGCACGGCGGCGACGGTGTTCTTCAAGGCCAAGGATCCTTTTCCCAGCGGCCAGGCCACCTACGAGTTCGTCCGCGACCAGGACGCGCCGAAGGGGCTTGTCTGGCTGCCGCCCATGGCCTTCAACAACACCTACTGTCTCATGCTCCGGGCCGCCGACGCGGAACGACTCGGCATTTCCACCACGTCGGAGCTGGCGGCCTACGTGAACGCCAATCCGAAGGCACTCAAGTTCGGCGTCACCAACGAGTTCTTCGCCCGGCCGGACGGACTGCCGAAGCTCCTCGCCACCTACGAAATGAAACCCGAGCCGAGGAACCTGAACCAGATGGAGCCCGGGCTCATCTATCTCGCCGTGAAGGACGGCAGCATCGACGTGGGGACGGGTTTCACCACGGACGGGCGAATCCGGGCCTACAACCTCAAGGTCCTTGAGGACGACCGGAACATGTACCCCGTGTACAACCCCTGCTTCGTCCTCCACAAGGACATCCTGGACAAACACCCCGAGATCGCCGAACCCTTCGCGAAACTCGGGTCGCTTCTCGACGAGGAGGCCATCACGGAGCTCAACTACCAGGCCACGGAGATGAACCGCGCCCCCGGGGAGATCGTGGAGGAGTTCCTCAAGAGGCACGGCATCATCAAGTAGACGCGCCCGAGCCCGAAACGGTGCGCCGCCGAATGCCGAGGGGAACGGTGCGGCATGTCGCCGGAGGCGCCGCGGAAGAGCGACCAGGAAGAAGGCGTCTCTGCAGCCTTCATGGGTCTCCGAAGGCTCCGAAGTCCCTGACGTCTCGCAAGTTCCGTAAGTCCGGAACGTGTTCGGAAGTTCTCGCCCCGGAGAACCATCTCCGGGGCTCTTTTCGGCTCTGCGCGTCGCTTCTTCGAGACGGTGCACTCCCCGCAAGCGCCCTTCCGGGATTGCTTGAAGCGGGTTATGCTGAATGCTACACTGCGAGGGATTTCTCTTGCACCGAGGAAGAAAGTTACTCCTGAAAACGCTCCGAACGAAGCTCTCCCGAAAAGGGCATCGCACGACAGAACGCACGACGGAGGAGTTGAAAACGGACATGACCAACCTCATTGAAAACACGCCCCGTGGAATTTACGGACTGCTGCAGGACCTTATGCGGGTCCGGAGCATTTCCGGCACGGAAGGAGAGAACGAGCTGGTCCGCCTTCTGCGGGATCGGCTGGCGGCATTGCCCTATTTCCGGGCCCATCCGGAAAACCTCTTCCTCGTCCCGGTGGAGACGGGCGGATTGGGGCGGCACGCGCTCCTTGCCTTCGTGGAGGCGTCGCCCCGGACGGCGAAGACCGTCGTTCTCACGGGACACTACGACGTGGTGGACGTGGATGTGTGCGGCGAGCTGCGGGACCTTGCCTTCGAGCCCGAGGTCTATTCGAGGCGCATCGGTGAACGGGACATTTCTCCCGAGGCCAGGCGGGACCTGGAATCGGGAAATTTCCTCTTCGGGCGGGGCATCATGGACATGAAGGGCGGGCTCGCCATCCACGCGGCCTACCTGGCGGAGATGTCCGCCGCGCCGGAGCGCCTGAAGACGAACCTTCTCTTCCTGGCCGTTCCCGACGAAGAGGTGGACTCCGTGGGCATGCGGGGCGCGGTTCCCCACCTGGTGCGTTTCGCCGAGGAACGGGGCCTCGACTACCGTGCGGCCCTTCTGGGCGAGCCCTTCAAGCGGGGCGTCGCCGAAGGGGGAGAGGCGGCCCGGGTGAGCTACCTGGGGTCCACCGGAAAGGTGACGGCCCTCTTCTTCTGCGTCGGCTGTCCCACTCACGTGGGACGCTATTTCGACGGCGTGAACTCCCTGCTTCTCGCCACCCACGTGATGGCGGAGATGGAGGGCAATCCCAACCTGCTCGACGGAGACGCCTCGGGCCCCCTCTGCCCTCCCGCGTGTCTCCGCATGAAGGATCTGCGGGAACACTATTCCGTGACGCTTCCCGAGCGTTCCGCCGCCTACTTCAGCGTGCTCTTCGTCACCCGGACGCTCGGGGAGATTCTGGAGGAGATGCGCAGGGTCGCCGCTCAGGCGCTGGACAGGACGGCGGCGCAGCTCGTCTCGGTGCGGCGCAGCTACTGCGAGCGTCTCGGACAGGCAGATCCCGGCACGGACCCCCTCGGAGGCGCCTCGGAACGGCGGGTCTACGAGGTCCGGGAGGTCTTCCGTCTCGCCGCGGCGCTTCTCGGCGGCGAGGAGGCCCTGTCCCGCCGGGCGGAAAGCATCGCCTCCCGGCTGCCCGACACGATGGACCAGCGGGAGAAGGGAATCCGCCTCCTCGACGAGGTGCTCTCCCTGTCGGGACTCAAGGGACCCTGCATCGTCGTGGGGTTTCTCCCTCCCTTCTATCCCTCAAGGGTCAACGCGGGACGCACGGATCAGGAGCGCCGGCTCCGGACCGCCGTGGCGGATCTCGGCGACTACGCCCTGGAGGCCCACGGAGAGCGCCTCCAGGTTCTGGATTACTGCGGGGGCATCACCGACATGAGCTACCTGGGTTTTCAGGGCACGGAGGAGGAACTGTGCCTGCTGGAGGAGAACCTCCCCGGATGGGGAACGCTCTATGCGCTCTCCGTGAAGGACCTGCTGCGCCTCGATGTGCCGGGCTTCATCCTGGGATGCGGCGGCGAGGACGCCCACAAGGACACGGAGCGCATGGATGTTCCCTTCTCCCTGGAAACCGCCCCCAAACTGCTTCGGTACCTGGTGGAACGCCTCGCGGCGGAGGAGTGACCCGGGAGAGCGAACGGCGGAGCGTCAACGAATCTGCGGCGAGTTGCCCCGAAGGGAGGCGAGCGGCATGCTTTCGTCCCTGGCGCAGGAAGTGGCCACCATCACCGCGGAGATCATCGGCCACGCGGTGCTTCTCACGGACGAGACGGCGCGGGTCATTGGTTCGAGCGATCCCTCGCGCATCGGAGGACTCCACGCTCCCTCCCTGTTGGTGATGCGGGAGCGCTGCCTGGAGATCACCGACGCGGAGGAGGCGGCGCGCCTCGCCGGAGGCGTCCGCTCCGGCGTGACCCTTCCCATCGAGCTGGAGGGACGGGTGGTGGGATCCATCGCCATCGCGGGAGATCCTTCGGTGGTGGTCAAGTTCGGCCGCCTCGTGCAGAAGCACGCGGAACTCTTTCTCCGGGAGCAGGTTCTGCTCGAATCGGCCCTGCTGCGGGAGAGCCTTGTGCAGAACCTCATGCAGGAACTGCTTTCGTCGGAGATCGCCCCCGAGGACGAACCCCGGTGGATCGAGCGGGGGCGCAGCGTCGGCGTGGACCTCGCCTGCCCCCGTCTCGTCCTCGCCTTTTCCTGCCGCGGCAACGGAAATTCGCCGGAGCGGGGACGGAAAAGGGAGAACGCCTCGGCGGGCGCACGCCCTCCGGAACTGCAGGCCGGGGCGCTCCGAAAGCTCGTGACGTCGAGCCTCGGGGGACATTTCCGGGAGTCCCGGACCGTGATGGTGCCCCTGAGCGAGTGCCTGTACGCGATTCTGCTTCCTGCCCCCGGTGTGGCGGAGAGGGGAAACACGCTCTCCGGCGGCGGGGAGCGGGGAGAGGATGTCTCGCTGCGGGAGCGGACGCGCCTCGACGAGGTGCGGGTGTCCTGTTCGGAGATTCTTGCGGAACTCGCCGCCCAGGGGCTTGCGGGAACCTTCGGCGTCGGAGGAATTGCCCGGCGACCTGCGGCGTACCCCCGGGTCTATCGGGACGCCCTGGAGACCCTGGACGTGGGGTTGCACCTGGGCGGCGGCGTGTTCCACCGGGAGGAGCTGCTCTTCGAGCGTTTTCTTGCCTCGGCGGACCCTTCCCGGGCGGAGGAGCTGCGACGGCGCTTCCTGCTCCCCCTCGAAAAGGTCGCGGACCGGGAGGAGCTGGTGTGCACCTTCGTCGCCTGGTGCGACTCTGGAGGAGCCCCCTCCAGGGCTGCGGAAGTTCTCCGCTGTCACAAGAACACCCTGTACTACCGGCTGGAAAAAATACACCGTCTCACCGGGCTCGACCCGCGGAACGTCCGCGAAGCGGGACGGCTCGCGGTGCTGCTTCAGGTGGATCGGCTGTACGCAAAGGGAAGCGACGGGCAAAACGCGGCGTCTCCGGCTTCGGTGCCGCGGAAATCAGTGCGTGGAGGTGCCCCTGAATGAGAAGCAGCAGAAGCGGAGAAAAAATGGTTGGGCGGAGGTCTATCGCGGTACGTGCCGCCGCGGCGGTGTTCGTGTTCTTCCTCCTCGTCTCCCTTGCTTTTTGGGGCGGACCCTCTCGGGCCTTCGCCGCAGAGGCCCAGGCGGTGCGGACCTTTACGGGCACCGTGGAGGAGACGGATCTTCCGGCCCGATTGCTCCGCAATCTTGTGGAGAGCCTGGCTCCGGAGAGCCTGGAGCTTGTCCTCGAAGGCGGTCCCGATGCGTCCGGTGCGGTGCGGCGGCTCTATTTCGAGGCCCGGGGAGCGAAACAGGGGGGCATTCGCATCGACTCGCTCCGTCTCGAGGCGCTTTTCGTGAAATTCGACCTCGGAGGTCCTTCCGGAAACGGCGGAAGTGCCCCCGGGGAGGGGAATCTCGGGGACCTGAACGTGTCCGAGGCGGTACAGGGCTATTTCGAGGGGCGGGTTCTGGAGAAGGATCTGAACGACTTTCTCCTCGGCGCCACCCTCACGGGAGGCGGCGCGGAGTGGAAGGACCTGCGCTTCGATCTGCGCCCCGGAGGCTTTTCCGCCTCCGCCCGGTTCGCCTCGGGGGTCGTCTCCGCCCGTGTCGTGGTGGAGAGCGATCTGGAGATCGAGGATCGGGACCGCCTGCGCATGAGGAACTATCGCATCTCCGTGAACAACGCCGAGACGGACATGGCCATGATCCTGGAGGCCATCGAAAAGGCGCAGCCCCTGCTGGATTTCAGAGATTTCCCGTTTCCCGTGCGGCTCCGGGAACTTACCGTGGACGAGGATGCCCTTGTTCTCGCCACCCGGGTGGCGCCCACCCGCTTTGAAGGAACGACCCTGCGCTACGAGGCGGCACAGTAGCCGCTCAGGTCCGAGCCGGTGACGAAATCGCGAAAGCGTTGGGCAATGGACGGCAGCGTCCTCCCCTCTTTCCAGAGGAGGCTGATGTCCCTGACAAGAGGCGGAGAGGTGATCTTCAGGACGGAGACGTTGTACGTGTCCAGCAGAGGGATTCTCGGCATGATCGCGACGCCCTGGCGGGAGTTCACGAAAGCCGCCATGGCGTTGCACTCCTCCGCCTCGAAGACGATGTTGGGCACCATCCCCGCCGCCCTGAAGATGTCGTCCACGAAGACGCGCAGGCCGCTCCCGTGGGGAGCGATGATGAAGGGCTCGTTCCTGATGTCTTCGAGGGAGATGTCTTTCAGGAGTGTCAGGGAATGGCCTGTCGGGACGACGAGAAAAAGCTCCTGCGTGAACAGTGGCGTGGAGCGGATGGCGTTCCCGCTGTAGTCGCTCGAAAACGCGAGTTCGATATCTCCGCTGTTGAGTTTTTCAAGGATTTGGTTCTTCGTCCCCTGGAAGAATCTGAAGATCACGGAGGCGTTTTCCTTTTTGTGCTGGAAGCTGTTGACGATCCTGGGAAGAAAATCGAAGCTGACGCTGTAGATATATCCGAGGTTGATCGTCGTGCTTTCCGGAAGTGACATGTTTGCGACCACCCGCTGTCCTTCCTCGATGGCTTCGAGAGAGCGGCTCGCATGCGGAAGAAACGCCTCGCCGAAATGCGTGAGGACGGTTCTGTTGTCCCGCTTCTCAAAGAGCGGAACGCCGAGTTCTCGCTGCAGTTCGGAGATGGCGTAGCTTAGCGTGGGTTGTGTGATGTGAAGGGCTTCGGCCGCCTTGGTGTAGTGCAGAAATTTTGCAAGCGTGCAGAAATAGTTCAGTTGTTGCAGTGTTACCATCGTTTCCTCCTCCCCTCTCGCCTCCCGCTGGAAAATCCTTTCCCGAAAGCCCTTTTCGAAAGAACGCGACAGGATTGTCGAAGGCAATGTGCAGGAACAGGCATGGTGAAGCTGCATTCTTCCGGTGGAAGACACTCTCTCTCTGCGGGTGGTTGCGGAGTCCGGGGTTTCCGGGAGATTTCGGCACGGCGCCGCCACCGCCACTCATAGAGAAATTCTATCACGCCCATTGAAAAGGCGCATTGGAGTTTTCCGGTGAGCCTGTTTATTCTGGAACCGTCCCCGAAAAAATGTTTCAGCCATGTGTGTGCAAGGCAACGGATTCCTCAACGTTCTGTTGTGGTGCGGATGCTCTTGTGTCTTGTGGCGACGGATGAGAGCGGTTTTTTGTTTTCGGAGTGTCTGCGACGGATGGTGCCGGTTCGGTCGGACACAGTGCGGCGCGGGAAACAGTCACGCAGGAGGAGTCGCCCCGGGGCGGGCAGGAATATGCGGGACGTTTTTGATGGGGGGTAGGAACGTGCACTTGCCGGAAAGTGTTGTCGTCTGCGAAGTCGGACTGCGGGACGGCCTGCAGAACGAGAAGACCCAGCTTCGGACCGAGCAGAAGAGCGAGCTGCTCGAAATGTTTCAGGAAGCGGGAGTGCGGATCGTCGAAGTCGGTTCTTTCGTCAATCCCAAAGCCGTTCCCCAGATGGCGGACACGGAGGATGTCTTTCGGCGTATCAGGCCGCGGGAGAGCGCGGAATACCGTGTCCTCGTCCTGAACGCAAAGGGACTGGATCGGGCTGTCGCATGCGGTGTCCGGAAAGCGAAGTTCACCATCTCGGCGAGCCGGACCCATCAGATGAAGAACGCCAACCGTCCTCCGGAGGCGCTTTTCGAACAGTTGGGAGAACTGGCTTCTTCCGCCGCGGCGCGGAACGTGGTGCTGTCCGGTGCGATTTCGACGGCCTTCGGATGTCCTTTCGAGGGCGAGATCTCGCCGGAGAAAGTTGCCGGAGTCGCCCGCGAATTCGAGAAGGTCGGCGTCAGGGAGATTTCCCTGTCCGATACCACCGGGATGGCGAACCCGAGGCAGGTGTACGCCATGTGTCTGGAAATGCGGGAACGCTTTCCCGGCGTGGTGTGGAACCTGCATTTTCACAACACCCGGGGCATGGGGCTCGCCAATGTCCTTGCGGGAATGCAGGCGGGAGTGACGCGCTTCGACGCCAGCCTCGGCGGATTGGGAGGGTGCCCCTTCGCACCGGGGGCGACGGGGAACATTGCGACCGAGGATCTGTTGCACATGTGCGCCGAAATGGGAATCGAAACGGGAATCGATCTGGATCGGATGATCGCCGCGGCACGGCTCCTGCAGGAATGGATCGGGCACGATCTCCCCGGCGCCGTGTTGAAGGCGGGGAAAAACAGCGATCTTCATCGCACGTGCGAAAAGAACGAAAACTAGACGACGAGGAGAGGACACGATCATGGCCAGGGAGATCACGGAGGAACAGCGCAAAGAGCTCGATGTGTTGATCGAGAGGGCGCGGGCGGCCCAGAAGATCATCGAGACCTACGACCAGGCACGGGTGGACAGGCTCTGTCAGGCCGTTGCCTGGGCGATCACGAACAAGAAGACCTTTCTGAAGCTGGTCGACATGGGCATCGAGGAAAGCGGCCTGGGGGATCCGGTCTCCCGCCAGGGGAAACGCTTCAAGATCCGGGGAATTCTCCGGGATGCGCTCCGCCAGAAGAGCGTCGGCATCATCGAGGAGAATCCGGAGAAGGGCATCGTGAAATACGCGAAACCCGCGGGGCTCATCGCGTCGCTGGTCCCCACGACGAACCCCGATCTCACTCCCGGAGGGCAGGCCGTATACGCCATAAAGGCCAGGGATGTGGTGATCTTTTCGCCCCATCCCCGCTCGAAGAAAACCACGTTCGAAAGCGTCCGCATCATGCGGGAGGCCCTGGAGCGCGAGGGAGCGCCCGCGGACATCCTCCAGTGCATCACATTGCCGTCCATTCCCATGACGCAGGAGCTGATGGCCCGGGCCGACCTGGTCATCGCCACCGGCGGCCGTCCCATGGTCAAGTCGGCGTACAGCTCGGGAACCCCCGCCTACGGTTCCGGAGCCGGAAATTCCACCATGATCTACGACGAGACGGCCGACGTCGTCGATGCCTGTCACAACACCATGCTCAGCAAGACCTCCGATTACGGATCCGGATGCTCCGCGGACGGCAATATCATCGTCTCCGAAACAATCTACGATGCAGTGCTGAAGCAACTCGAGGTGGAAGGCGGCTACTTTGCGGACGGTCGGGAACGGGAGCAGCTCAGAAAGGTCATGTGGGACGACGAGGGACACCGGCTTGCCGACACGGTGGCGGTTTCCCCCCAGAAGCTCGCGGAAGCCGCAGGATTCCGGATTCCCGAGGACCGAAAGTTCATCTTCGTCCTGGGCGACGGCATCGGCAGGGAACATCTCTTTTCCAGCGAGAAACTCACCACACTTCTGGCCGTGCACAAATACGAAGGGGAATTCGAGAATGCCCTGGAGATGATGCGGGGCATCTACGAAGTGGGCGGCAAAGGGCATTCCTGCGGCATCTATTCCTTCAACGAGGAGCATATCCACCGTCTCGCCATGGCGGCTCCGGTGAGCCGGATCATGGTACGCCAGCCTCAGTCGAAAGCCAACGCGGGAGCAACCACCAACGGAATGCCCATGACGTCCAGTCTTGGATGCGGAACCTGGGGGGGCAACATCGTCTCCGAAAACATCTGTCTCAAGCACTACATGAACACCACCTGGGTCTCCCATCCCATTCCCGAGGACATGCCCTCTCCGGAGGAGCTGTTCGGAGATTTCTACGATCCCGAGATGGATCGCTGAGGAGGTGTTGCCTTTCCGGAACGGACACTGTCGGGGTAGAAAGAGGAAGAGGAAGGGATCCAGCGGCGTGGTATGCTGTTTGTCATGAGGGAGGGGTACCCGATGAAAAAAACGCAGGCAATTCTCTGTCTCACGGTGCTGTGCGGCCTGATCGCCGCCACCGGCGCGTCGGCCGCCGAGAAACTGAATCTCATGTGGGGATCGACGAGCGCCTCGTCGGGCCTTTATCCGATGAATGTCGCCATGGCGGACGTGATCAACCGGACCTTGGACGACGTTCATGTCACGGTGGTCGAGACGGGCGGCACGGGGGACAATTTCAAGGGAATGGAGCGGAAGGAGCTGCAGTTCGGCCAGGGCTCCGACTGCAACATCCACATGGCGCAGACGGGCACCGGAATCTATCAGGGCAAGCTGTTCGAGGAGCCGCGCATGCTCTTTGTGGCGCATCCTCTGGCGTATGTGGTGGCGGTCACCGAGGAGAGCGGCGTCAAAAGCCTCTCCGATCTGGACGGCAAATCCTTCAGCCCCGGCTTGAAGGGAAGTGTCGGGGAAATTCTTTACTACAAGGCTCTTCCGGCCTTCGGCATCAAGCCGCAGTTCGTTCCGTCGAGCACCGGCGATGCCGTGGAGGCCATGAAGGACCGACGTATCGTCGGGTTCGTCAAGGCGACGGCGACGACCGTTCCCGATTCCGCCATTCAGGACGTGTCCACCATGCGCAAGGTGCGCATTCTCGGGTTCAACGACAAGGAAAAAGAGATTTTCAAACAGCTGTTCCCCGTCTATAACTTCTTCACCGTTCCGGCATCGATCTACGAGCAGGAGGAAGACGTCTCCGTCGTGGGCGAGCGCTTCGGCGTGAGCGTGTCGGCAAGCCTGCCCGAGGACGTGGTCTACCGGATCTTCAAGGCTCTTTACGAAAACAGAGAGCAGATTGCCGCCACCTACCCCGGCATCAGAGGACACGATGTGCTTCAGATGACGGCGGATTCCGTCTGCTGGCTCCACCCGGGCGTGATCAAGTATCTCAAGGAAATCGGTGTCGAACCGCGTCCCGAACAGTACCCCCCCGAGTACAAGGCGCATTGAACCACATCCTGTCGATGCGTTCGTTCGCGGCAGTGCCGGAGGCCGTCTCCCTCTCTCCGGGGGGAGCCTCCGGCGCGGCCGGAATGGCGTGCACCGGGGGGAGTTCCGGAGGCGACGCCAGGAAGGCGTGTCTTCGTGTCACCGGGAAAGGCGGAAGTTCGTGTACCGTTTCTGCCTTTGTGAGTTGTCGTCTTAAGGGGGAGCCACTGTGAAGAGAGAAGGCCTTCCTTGGAAGTTGAAGTTCTTCATTCAGTGTTTTGCCGTCGCATTCGCGCTGTTCCACATCTACACAGCCACCTTCGGCGTCTTCCAGAGCGTGGTCCAGAGATCGCTGCACGTGGGGGGCGGCATCGTCCTGTTTCTGCTGCTCTCCGCCGCAAAGCGGCTCGAAGGAGGAAACGCCTCCGCAAAGGACAGGATCGCCGTAGCGGTCGACGGCGCGATGCTTCTCTTCGTCGTCTTCGCCGTGACCTATCTCATCTCCAGTTTCGACCGGATCATGGATCCGCTGTTCGAGATAACCGACACGGACATTCTCGTCGGGCTCGTTTTTACCGCAATCATCCTGGAGGTGACGCGGCGGCTGATCGGGTGGGCCATTCCCGTGCTGGCCTTCGTCTTCGTCGTGTATGCACTGTACGGCAAGTTCTTTCCGGGGATCTGGCGGCACAACGGAATCAGCCTGGAATATGTGGCGGAGATCCTCTTCTTCTCGGACCGGGGACTGTGGGGACTCGTCACGGGAATATCGGCCTCCATCATCGCCGTGTTCATGATCTTCGGCGCGGTTCTCTTCGCAACCGGCGGAGGCAAGGCCTTCATGGACCTCGCGTGCTGGGCGACGGGTTCCTCCTTCGGCGGTGCGGCCAAACTGGCCACCGTGTCCAGCGGGCTGTTCGGCATGATTTCGGGAAGCGCCGCGGCCAACGTGGCCACCACAGGTGCGTTCACCATACCTCTGATGAAGCGTCTGGGATATGCCCCCGAATTCGCCGGGGGCGTCGAATCCTCGGCGTCCTCGGGGGGGCAGATCATGCCTCCCATCATGGGAGCGGCGGCGTTCATCATGGCGGAGACGCTGGGCATGTCCTACAGCAAACTTGCGCTTGCGGCGATCCTCCCCTCGGTCCTCTTCTACTTCGGCGTGCTCGTCTCCATCCACTACGAGTCCAAGCGAATGGGGTACCGCGGTCTTCCCCGGGAAGAGATTCCGCATATCAGGGATATTCTCCACTACAGGAATTCCGCTCCGATTTTCGTTCCGATTTTCGTGCTGATCGGGTACTTCTTCGCGGGATACACACCGGCGACCTGTGCGCTCCGCGCCCTTGCCGCCGCAGTCGTCCTGTATCTCCTTCTCGACCCGAAGAATTTCCGCTCCCGGGTCGGAGTCCTGGTGAACGGCCTGGCGGACGCAAGCAAGGACATGCTTCCCGTCCTGGCTCTCATCGCCTGTGCGCAGGTACTCCTCGCCATGATCGGTCTTACCGGCGTGGGCATCAAATTCACGAACATCATCGTCGCCCTCGGACACAACAACATCGTGCTCTCCGGCCTCTGTGCCATGGCAGGCACCATGTTCCTCGGCATGGGGCTTCCCACGGTGGCGGCCTATCTCGTCGCATCGGCGGTGATGGCGCCTGCGCTGGTTGCCGTGGGGGTCGCTCCCATCGCCGCACACTTTTTCATTTTCTACTACTCGATCTTTGCCGGCATCACGCCTCCGGTGTGCGGAACGGTCTACATCGGCGCAGCCATCGCCGGAGCGAACTGGCTCAAGACAGCATGGGTCGCCATCAGGCTCAGCGTGGGGGCCTACCTTGTTCCCTTCATGTTTCTCTTCACTCCCGCGCTGCTTCTCGTCGGAACAACCCGGGAGATTGTCGTCATCTCGATGACCTCCGCGATAGGCATCTTCTCCCTGTCCATCGGGGGCATGGGATACTTTCTGCTCCCCGCGAACGGGCTGGAGCGGGCGTTGTTCTGCCTTGGCGGGCTTTTGCTGGTGAACCCGGGCGTGGTGACCGACCTGGCCGGCGTCGGGTGTCTCCTCGTCGGCATTCTCGCGCAGGTGTACCGGAGAAAAAACAGCGACGCGGTGCGGGTGACCGCGTCACAATCGCAGTCAAGGAAGGAGTGAGAACCGTGCTTCAGGCTCATTTCCCCCGGAAAATCCTTTTCGGGGAGGGGGCGCTGGACTTTCTGGCGACACTCGACGTGAAGAGAGTCGTCATGTGTGTGGACGAACTTTTCCACAGGCACAATCCGTCGGTGTTCGCCCGTATCGATGCGATCTGGAAGGAGAAGGGCGTTGCGTCCCGGATGTTTTTCGGCGAGGGGTCGGAGCCGACGCTGGACTTCGTCAAGAAAAGCTCCGTACACCTGAGAGAGCATCAACCGGACCTCATCGTCGCCATCGGGGGCGGTTCCATCCTCGACGCCGTCAAGGTCATGGAAGTGTACTACGAACACCCCGACATCACCGACGAGAAATTGATGGACCGTTTCCATCTGCCGCCGCTCCGAAGAAAGGCACGCTTCGTGGCCATTCCCACCACGAGCGGCACCGGTTCCGAGGTGACGCCCATCGGTGTGCTCTACGTGCCCTCGGACAACCCGCAGTCTCCGCTGGTGAAGAAGGGCATCGCCGATTACCAGCTCATTCCGGACTATGTCATTCTGGACCCCAAGTTCACGGTCTCTCTGCCTCCGGCGGTCACGGGCAGCACCGCCATCGACGCCTTCGTGCACTGTATCGAGGCGTACGTCTGCAACAAACCGAAAAACGTCTTCAGCGACTCCCATGCGCTGGAGGGAATGAGGAAAGTCGTGACCTTTCTTCCCCGCGTCATGGAAGACCCCGGAAACGAGGCGCTCAGGGCCGAACTTCAGATCGCGGCGACCATGGGGGGGCTGGCCCTTGCGAACAGGGGGTCCGGGGCATCCCATGGTGCGGGAAAACAGCTTACGTCGTTGTGTCACATTGCGCACGGCGTGTCCGTCGCGATGATGCTCGAAGCGGTTGTGCGCACCAATGCAAGGACGTGCCTCGCCGAGTACGCGACGATCGCCAGATTCCTCGGCGTGGACGAAGAGGACGACGCACGGGCCCTCGAAGGTCTCCTTGCGATCTGGAACGGCCTGCTCGACTTTCTGCGGTTTCCGCGAAAGATCGGAGATCTGGGCGTTTCCCGCCGGGAATTTCTGGAGAAGCTCGAAAGCCTGACGGAGAACGCCTTGAACGATGCGGCGATGAAATCGAATCCCATAGCCTTGAATCATGAGGAAGTCCGCGGGCTCTTTTGCTCCCTTGCCGACTGAACCCGAAGCGGGTGGAACCTTTCCGGCCCGGCGAAAGCCGGGCCTTTTACGGCCGCAAATACTTGCACGTGCAATTAATAGCTGCTAGACTTTTCCGGAGGAAAACCACTTGCGCGGGGGGATGGACGTGGACCACTGGACGCCGGGAAGACTGATTTCGACCCTCTATCGCCGCTGCCAGCGCCATCTGGACCGGCGTTTCGCCGAACTGGGGATCGCCGCGGGGCACGGGCTGTACCTTTATCTGGCGGAGCTGGCCCGGCGGGACGGTGTGACCCAGACCGAACTCGCCTCGCGCCTTGCCCTGGACCCCGCCTCGGTGACGCGGTCGCTGCGGCGTCTCGAAGCGCTGGAGTGGGTGTCCCGGCGGAACGGGGAGGACGGGCGGGAGCGGCATGTCTTTCTCGAGGACCGGGGGCGGGAGGTGCTGCCCCTGATCCGGCGGGTTCTGGAGGAGTGGGATGCGGCGGCGGCGAAAAGCTTTTCGCCGGAGGAACGGCGGCACCTCGAAATGCTGCTCGGAAGAATGACGGCGAATCTGGAGGAGGAAGAAAAATGACGCGCAACTGGTCGGAAGAAGCACGGAGAAGAGACGAGGCGGACAGACTCGCGCCGTTTCGCGCGAGGTTCCACGTTCCCGCCGGAACGGTCTACATGGACGGCAACTCCCTGGGGCTGGCGTCGGTGGACGCCCTGGAATCACTCGAGCGCGCCGCCCTGGAGTGGCGGGATCTGGCCATCGGCGGGTGGCTCGATGCCCGGCCCGACTGGTTTACCTACGGCGAGCGCATCGGCGCGAAAATGGCCCCCCTCGTGGGGGCCGAACCCGAGGAGGTCGCTCTGGTGGGGTCCACCACGGCCAATCTTCACTCCCTGGTTGCCACATTCTACCGGCCCAGGGGAACGCGCCGAAAGATCCTTGCGGACGAGCTGAACTTTCCCTCGGACCTCTACGCCCTGGCGAGCCAGGTACGGCTCCAGGGGGGAGATCCGGCGAAGGATCTGATTCTGGCGAAAAGCGCCGACGGTCGCACCCTCGACGAAGAGACGCTCATCTCCCTGATGGACGACACTGTTGCCGTGGCGGTTCTCCCCGCGGTACTCTACCGCAGCGGGCAGCTTCTGGACCTGCGGCGGCTTGCGCGAGCCGCCCACGAGCGGGGAATCGTGATCGGCTTCGACTGCGCCCATTCCGTGGGGTCCGTGGCGCACCGCCTCCATGACGACGACGTGGATTTCGCCTTCTGGTGCACCTACAAACACCTGAACGGCGGTCCTGGTTCGCCCGCGGGGCTCTTTGTGCACCGGCGGCATTTCGAGCGCGAGCCGGGGCTGGCGGGATGGTTCGGCTACGTGAAGGAGCGGCAGTTCGACCTGGCGCTCAACTTCGAGCACGCTCCCAGCGCGAGCGGCTGGCAGATGGGATCGCCCTCCATCCTTTCCGCCGCGGCCCTCGACGGAGCGCTCAACCTCTTTGACGAGGCGGGCATCCTCACGGTGCGGGCCAAGTCGCTGGAGCTGACATCCTTCCTCATCGAGCTGGCGGAGGCACGCCTCGCTCCCCTGGGGTTTGAGGTGGGCACCCCTCTGGAGCCGGACCGGCGGGGCGGGCACGTGGCCCTGGAGCACGCCGAGGGATGGCGGATCTGCCGCGCCCTGAAGGCCCGGGGCATCGTGCCGGATTTCCGCCCCCGGCGGGTGATCCGGCTTGCACCGGTGGCGCTGTACTCCACCTTCGCGGAGGTGGAACACACCGTCTCCGCCCTGGAAGAGATCGTCCGGAAGCGCGCATACGAGGTGTTTTCCTCCGAGCGCGCCGCCGTCTCCTAGCGAAGCGACGGAGAGCCCGCCCGGATCACACACGCCCGGTCAACGCTTGACAAAGCGTCCGTGTATGTGGAATATCCTGCTTGAAGTTGCTCGAATTTTCTCGACGGAAATCGAAAGGCTTATAGTCGTTGAAACGGCTGAACATCTGAAGATGGATAGATTGACTGTGCCTTCAGGCGCGAAACCTGCGGCCTCGGCGAAGTGCTCCGCGCCCGCAGGCCCACGCGCCTGCCTGTCGTGGTGGTTTGCGATGCAGGGAGAACCGTGCCGGCTCATATTTCCGGCGACACGTGGCCGAGGTGAGACGCCCGTGGCTGTAGTCATACCTGAAAATCTTACGAGGTGAAACATGGCGAAGCGAAAAGACAGGGCGCAAACAGGCGGTACCGCCGGTGCCACCATCGGTTATGAGGCCGAACTGTGGCGCATGGCCGATACGCTGCGCGGCAGCATGGACGCCGCCGAATACAAGCACGTCGTCCTCGGTCTCATCTTCCTCAAGTACATTTCCGACGCCTTCGAGGAACAGCACGTGCGGCTCCTGGCCCAGCGTGGCCAGGGCGCCGACCCCGAAGATCCCGACGAATACCGCGCCATCAATGTTTTCTGGGTGCCCCCCGAGGCGCGCTGGACGCATCTCAAGGCGCAAGCCAAGCAGCCCACCATCGGACGGCTCGTGGACGACGCCATGGCCGGTATCGAGCGCGACAATCCGGCGCTCAAGAGCGTGCTGCCCAAGGACTATGCCCGGCCGGTCCTCGACAAGACCCGCCTCGGTCAGCTCATCGACCTGATCAGCAACATCCGGGTCGGAGATGAGGAAGCCCGGGCCAAGGACGTGCTCGGCCGCGTCTACGAGTACTTCCTCTCACAGTTCGCGAGCGCCGAGGGCAAGAAGGGCGGCGAGTTCTACACCCCGCGCTGTGTGGTGAAACTGCTGGTCGAAATGCTCGAGCCCTACCGCGGCCGGGTGTATGATCCCTGCTGCGGCTCGTCTGGCATGTTCGTGCAGTCGGTGGAGTTCATCCGTGCGCATGCCAACGGTAACGGCAACGGTGGCCATCTGAGCGGGACACCGGCCGGCCCGAAGTCCGACATCTCCATCTACGGCCAGGAATCCAACTACACCACCTGGCGGCTCGCCAAGATAAACCTCGCCATCCGGGGCATCGACGGCCAGATTGCCCACGGTGACACCTTCCACAACGACCATTTCCCCGACATGAAGGCTGATTTCATCCTTGCCAATCCGCCCTTCAACGTCTCCGACTGGGGCGGCGAGCGCCTCAAGGACGACAGGCGCTGGAGGTACGGTGTGCCGCCCGCAGGCAACGCCAACTTCGCCTGGGTGCAACACATGGTGCACCACCTCGCGCCCGCGGGTGTAGCCGGTTTCGTGCTGGCCAACGGCTCCATGTCGTCCAACCAGTCCGGCGAGGGCGAGATCCGCAGGAGCCTGATCGAAGCCGATCTCGTGGATTGCATGATCGCGCTGCCTGGCCAGCTCTTCTACTCGGCGCAGATTCCGGCGTGCTTGTGGTTTCTCGCCCGGGACCGCAAAAACGGCAAATTCCGCGACCGGCGCGGACAGACCCTGTTCATCGATGCCCGAAAACTGGGTCGCATGGTGGATCGCACCCACCGGGAGCTCACCGACGAGGACATTGCCCGCATCGCCGACACCTACCACGCCTGGCGCGGCGAGAAGGGGGCCGGCGAGTACGCCGATGTGCCCGGTTTCTGCAGGAGTGCCCCGCTGGACGAGGTGCGCAAGCACGGCCACGTGCTCACTCCCGGCCGCTACGTCGGCGCCGAGGCGCAGGAAGACGATGGCGAACCGTTCGACGAGAAAATGCGGCGGTTCGTCGCCCAGCTCCGCGAGCAGCAGGCGGAGGCGGTCCGACTCGATGCAGCCATTGCTGAAACTCTGGAGGAACTGGGATATGGCAAATAAACCCAAACAAAGCAAGGCCAAGCCTCTTGAGGAGAAGACTGGAGCTCGACTTCCCGCAGCAGGAAGTGCCAAGGGGCTCCCTCTCGATTATGCGAGCCTGCTGAACGAACTCAAGGAGCGCATTCGCAAAGAGCGCTTGCGCGTCGTACTTGCCGCAAACGCCGCCATGGTGCTTTTGTGCTGGGATGTCGGTCGCGTCATTCTCGAGCGCCAGCAGCGCGAAGGCTGGGGCGCCAAAGTCATCGACCGGCTCTCGGCGGACCTGCGCCGCGAGTTTCCCGATATGCAAGGCCTTTCGCCGCGCAACCTCAAATACATGCGCGCCTTTGCCGCTGCCTGGCCCGAACACCAAATTGTGCAAGAGGTGCTTGCACAAATTGCCTGGTACCACAACATCGCACTTTTGGATAAGCTTGACGATCCCACTGTTCGTCTTTGGTACGCCCGGAAGGCCCGTGAGGAGGGCTGGAGCCGGAACGTGCTGGTGCTGCAGATCGAACGCCGTCTCCACGAACGCCAAGGTCAGGCCGTCACCAACTTCTCTGTCACGCTCCCACCCCCGGACTCGGACATGGCAGCCCAGGTATTCAAGGACCCTTACCTCTTTGACTTTCTTGGTACCGCTGACCCTCGCCGGGAACGGGAGGTGGAGCAGGCCCTGGTGGACCATATCCAACGCTTCCTGCTGGAGTTAGGAGCGGGTTTTGCCTTCGTGGGACGACAGGTGCTCCTGGAGGTCGGGGACCGCGAT
The DNA here is from genome assembly GCA_002425685.1 of Synergistaceae bacterium UBA5560. Taxonomy (GTDB): domain Bacteria; phylum Synergistota; class Synergistia; order Synergistales; family Aminiphilaceae; genus Aminiphilus. The sequence continues at coordinate 21,051 of DIMS01000068.1, forward strand.
TTTTACGTGGATCTGCTCTTCTACCATCTCAAGCTGCGCTGCTTCGTGGTCGTCGAATTGAAAGCGGGGGTTTTCGAGCCCGCTCACGTGGGGCAGATGAACCTGTACCTTTCGGCGGTGGACGACCTTATGCGGCACCCGGACGACGAGCCCACCATTGGGCTTTTGCTCTGCAAAGGCAAAGACCGCCTCGTCGTCGAATACGCCCTGCGCGACCTGCAAAAACCCATCGGCGTTGCCGAGTGGGAGACGCGCCTGGTCGCCTCACTCCCCGAAGAACTGGAAGGGAGCCTGCCAAGCGTGGAGGAGATCGAGACGGAGCTGGGATATGGCGGGTGAGTGGCGAAAGGCCAGGATCGAGGAAGTCGCAGAACGGGTTGCAATGGGTCCTTTCGGCTCCTCGATAAAGGTGGAGACGTTCGTTTCCTCCGGTGTGCCTGTCATCAGCGGGCAACATCTTCATGGGGCCAAGGTTGACGACAGCGTCGGCTACAATTTTATCAGCGAGCACCACGCCGACCGGCTGAAGAACGCCAATGTCCAACGTGGCGACGTCATCTTCACGCACAGAGGCAACATTGGCCAGGTTGCGTACATTCCGGAAGCGTCGCAGTTCGAGCGGTATGTCATTTCCCAGAGCCAGTTCTACATGCGGTGCGACCGCTCGAAGGTCATTCCTGAGTTTGTGGTCGCCTACTTCAAGACACCGGAGGGACAGCATCGGCTTCTGGCGAATACCTCACAGGTAGGTGTCCCGTCAATCGCTCAGCCTGTAACGTACTTGCGAACGGTCGAAATTCCCCTTCCATCCCTCCCCGAGCAGCGCGCCATCGCTCACATCCTTGGCACGCTGGACGACAAGATCGAGCTGAACCGGCGCATGAGCGAGACGTTGGAGGTCATGGCGCGGGCGCTGTTCAAGTCGTGGTTCGTGGACTTCGGCCCGGTGCGCGCCAAGCTGAAAGGCCGCTGGCGCCGCGACGAGTCGCTCCCCGGCCTGCCCGCGCACTTCTACGACCTCTTCCCCGACCGCCTGGTGGACTCTGAGCTGGGCGAGATTCCGGAGGGGTGGGGGGTGGCGCCGCTTACGGAAATCGTTGACGTCAATCCGACACGCTCGCTGCACAAAGGACAGATTGCGCCTTATCTGGACATGGCGAACATGCCCACTCGAGGTCACGTACCCACGGATGTCGTTAACCGAGAGTTCGGATCAGGGATGCGTTTTGTTAACGGAGACACGCTTCTTGCTCGTATCACTCCTTGTCTCGAGAACGGGAAGACGGCCTTCGTGGACTTTCTGGGCGAAGGGCAGGTCGGCTGGGGCTCTACTGAGTACATTGTGTTACGCCCAAAACCGCCACTGCCCGAGGAATACGCTTATTGTCTCGCAAGGAGTGATGTATTCCGTGAGTTCGTCATTCAGAGCATGACAGGCACGAGTGGTCGGCAACGTGTTCAAGCTAATTCGCTTGGACATTTTCAGTTGGTGCGAGTGCCGAAACTGGTCGGAGCAATGTTTGGTCGTTCAATTAAACCTTTGTTCGCGCTTTCATCAGCCGTGGCGCAAGAATCCCGCACCCTCGCTGCCTTGCGCGATGCGCTGCTACCAAAGCTCATCAGCGGCGAGCTGCGGGTGAAGGACGCGGAGAAGTTCATTGGAGGGACTCTTACATGAGCGCGGCCTTCACTGAATCCCTCGTTGAGCAAGCCGCCCTGGATTTGTTGGAGGCCGTCGGATGGAAGATCGCCCACGGCCCCGACGTCGCGCCGGACACGCCTTCCGCCGAGCGGCGCGACTACGGCGAGGTGGTACTGACGCAGCGGTTGCGCGACGCGCTGGCCCGGCTCAACCCGACGCTCCCGGTCGAGACGCTCGACGACGCCTTCCGCAAGCTCACTCGGCCCGAGGGTGCGGAGCTGACCCGGCGCAACCGCACGCTCCATCGTCTGCTCGCGGACGGTGTCACGGTGGAGTATCGCGACCTGGGCGAGATCCGGGGAGCACAGGTCCGGGTGATCGACTTCGACGATCCCGACAACAACGACTGGCTGGCGGTCAACCAGTACAGCGTCACGGAGAACAAGCATAACCGGCGGTTTGATGTCGTGCTGTTCATCAATGGTCTGCCGCTCGCGGTGGTTGAACTCAAAAACGCAGCCGACGAGAACGCGACCATCTGGACCGCCTTTCACCAGCTCCAGACCTACCAGACCGAAATTCCCTCCCTTTTTGCGACCAACGCTGTACTGCTCGTCTCCGACGGGATCGAGGCGCGGGTCGGTGCATTGGGCGCCGGGCGCGAGTGGTTCAAGCCCTGGCGCACGATCACGGGTGACACACTGGCCGAGTCGCATGTACCGGAACTCCAGGTCGTGATCGAGGGGCTGCTCGCGCCGTGGCGCTTCCTGGATTTTGTGCGCGACTTCATTGTCTTCGAGGACGACGGCAGCGGACGGCTCGTGAAGAAAATGGCGGGCTATCACCAGTTTCATGCCGTGCGCGTCGCCGTGGCGGAGACGCTCCGTGCGGCGCAACTCGTGCGCATGGATCGCGTCGGTCAGCCGCACGCAGGCTACGAGGCAGGCCGGAAACCCGGCGGCAAACCGGGGGACCGGCGCATCGGCGTGGTCTGGCACACCCAGGGCTCTGGCAAGAGTCTGACGATGGCGTTCTACGCCGGTCGCATCATCCGCGAGCCGGCGATGCAGAACCCGACGATCATCGTGCTCACCGACCGCAACGACCTCGACGATCAGCTCTTCGGCACCTTCTCGCGCTGCCGGGAGCTGTTGCGTCAGCCGCCTGCAAAGGCCGCGAGCCGGGCTCACCTGCGTGAGCTGCTTTCCGTGGAGGCGGGCGGTGTGGTGTTTACCACCATCCACAAGTTCTTCCCCGGGGCGAAGGGCGACCGGTACCCGACCCTCTCCGAGCGTCGCAACATCGTGGTGATCGCCGACGAGGCACACCGCAGCCAGTACGACTTCATCGACGGCTTTGCCCGCCATATGCGCGATGCCCTCCCCAACGCCTCGTTCATCGGCTTCACCGGTACGCCGATCGAGCTGGCCGACGCAAACACGCGGGCGGTCTTCGGCGACTATATCAGCGTCTACGACATTCAGCGCTCCGTGCAGGATGGCGCAACAGTGCCGATCTATTACGAAAGCAGGCTTGCCAAGCTGGCGCTGGACGAAGCCGAACGGCCCAGGATCGACCCGGACTTTGAGGAGGCTACCGAGGGCGAAGAAGTCGAACGCAAGGAAAAGCTCAAGACCAAGTGGGCGCAGCTCGAAGCCGTGGTGGGCGCCGAAAAGCGCCTTCGGCTCGTCGCACAGGACATCGTGGAGCACTTCGAGAAGCGGCAGGAAGCCATGGACGGCAAGGCGATGGTCGTCTGCATGAGCCGGCGTATCTGCGTGGAACTCTACCGGGAACTCCTTCGGCTTCGCCCCGAATGGGCCGACGAGGACGATGCCCGGGGTGCGATCAAGGTGGTGATGACCGGCTCCGCCTCCGATCCGCCCGAGTGGCAACCTCACATTCGCAACAAGCCGCGGCACGAGGTGCTGGCCGATCGTTTTCGCGACTCTGAAGACCCGCTTCGCCTTGTGCTGGTGCGCGACATGTGGCTCACCGGCTTCGATTGCCCGAGCCTTCACACGATGTATCTCGACAAGCCGATGCGTGGCCACGGCCTCATGCAGGCCATCGCACGCGTCAACCGTGTCTTCCGCGACAAACCGGGCGGACTGGTGGTGGACTATCTGGGGCTTGCCCAGGAACTCAAGGCAGCGCTCGCTACCTACACGGAAAGCGGCGGCACGGGCCGCACCGCCCTCGCGCAGGACGAGGCCGTCGCCGTCATGCGCGAGAAATACGAGATTTGCTGCGGCCTCTTCCACGGCTTTGACCGCTCGCGTTGGATGACAGGTACCCCCGCGGAGCGTCTCAGACTGCTGCCCGCCGCGCAGGAGCACATTCTCGCGCAGACCGACGGCAAGGATCGCTGTGTGCGTGTGGTGCGAGAGCTCTCACAGACGTTCGCCCTCGCGGTACCGCACGAAGAAGCGCTCAAAATCCGTGACGACGTGGCGTTCTTCCAGGCCGTGCAGGCTGTGCTCGCCAAGCGTGCGCCGGGGGAAGCGCGCCCCGAGGAGGAACTCAATCACGCCGTCCGCCAGATCATCTCCCGTGTCGTCGCGCCGGAGGGCGTGGTGGACATCTTCGCCGCAGCGGGGCTGCAGAAGCCCGACATCTCGATCCTCTCAGACGAGTTCCTGGCCGAGATACAAGGGCTTCCTCATCGCAATCTCGCTGTCGAGTTGCTGCAGAAGCTCCTTAAAGGCGAAATCGCAACGAGGCGCCGTAAAAACGTTGTCCAGGCTCGCTCTTTTGCCGAGATGCTGGAGCAGACCATCCGACGTTACCAGAACCGGGCGATCGAAGCGGCACAGGTGATCGAGGAACTCATCCAGCTTGCCAGGGACATGCGACAGGCTAACGCCCGCGGCGAGGCGCTGGGTCTGGCCGAGGACGAACTGGCGTTCTACGACGCCCTCGAAGCCAACGACAGCGCGGTCAAGGTGCTCGGCGACGAGACGCTGCGGGCGATTGCCCGCGAGTTGGTCGAGACGGTGCGCAGCAACGTCACGATCGACTGGAGCCTCCGCGAGAACGTCCGGGCGCAACTGCGGGTGTTGGTCAAACGCATTCTGCGCAGGTACGGCTACCCGCCGGACAAGCAGGAGAAGGCGACGCAGACCGTACTGGAGCAGGCAGAGCTGCTGTCGGCGGAATGGGCGGTGGCGTGACAAGAGTGTCTCACCAGCGGATCAATCAGACTTGGTTCTTCTGTTGTTTCTGTTGGTCGTAAGGCGCACGCAGGGAGCGAACGGCGGTCTTCCGCGCCTGTTACATGTTCTTTTATGGCAACCCTACATCGCGACTCCCTCCGACCGACGTCGGGAGCGTCCTTCGCCTGGGAGGTGGACCGTGGGCCTGGGCTGCTCTCGACTCGGCATATCACAACCCTGTCCCGTTTCAGGGATGACGTTCTCCCGGTCCCGTCACAAAAGGTTTTCCGTGCCGTTGACAAAATCCAGGGGGCTCTCTATAATGCCCGCAACAACTGAATAGGGATCGACGCATCCAGAGCGGTGGAGGGACAGGCCCTACGAAACCGCGGCAACCTTCGCGAAAGCGAAAAGGTGCCAATTCCTGCAGGATTTCCTGGAAGATGGTCGAGGCGGTGTTGCCAGTATGGTCTCTTCCTCGATTCCGGGGAAGAGACTTTTTTTGTGTTTGTGCGTTCCCATGCGGCAGCCCGAGGGAAAGGAGGAGACCAATATGACCCAGCGCTTCACGAAACGGTTCACGAACGGAATGATGTGCACCATGATGATGTGCGACGACGGCGGATCTCCTCCAGGAAGGACCGGCGGCTGCTGATTTGTCGCTTTCCGGACTGGCCGGGATCCGCTTGGGATCCCGGCCTTTTTTTGTGCTCTGAAAGGGAGGTGGATGCTGGTGCGGTGACGGCAAGGGAGACGGGCGGTGCACTCGGAAGAAGCGCAGGGAAAAGGATCGCCGGGGCCGGAGGACACGGCCCGGCGGGGACGATGCGGACATCACCGCAAGGGAGGAAGACGACATCATGAGAACGAATGTGGTTGTGCGTGCGGCAGTGGCTGCGGTTGCGTTTGTGCTGTGTGTTGCGGCGGGGGGAACGCGCTCTTCGGCGGAGGAGCTGGAGAAGCTCCGGGTGGGCGCCACGGCGGGGCCCCACGCGGAGGTGCTTGAGTTCGTCCGGGAGGGTGCACGGGCGCGGGGGATCGATCTCGAGGTGGTGGAGTTCAGCGACTACATCGCGCCCAATGCGGCCCTCGACCAGGGGGACCTGGACGCCAACTCCTACCAGCACCAGTTCTTTCTGGACACGCAGAACAAGGACCGGGGCTATCACCTCGTGTCCATCGCCAAGACCGTGGTCTGCCCTCTCGGTTTCTACTCGAAGAGGATCAAGGACATCGCCGAGCTGAAGGACGGGGCCACCGTGGCGGTGCCCAACGATCCCGCCAATGTGGGGCGCGCCCTGGTGCTCCTTGAGCGGCAGGGGTTCATCACGCTTCAGGAGGGGCTGGGATACAGGGCGTCCGTGCTGGACATCGTGGCAAACCCCAAAAAGCTCAGGATCGTGGAGATCGAGGCACCCCAGCTTCCCCGCTCTCTGGACGACGTGGATCTCGGGGCGGTGAACGTGAATTACGCCGTGGAGGCGGGGTTGTCGCCGATGACGGACGCGCTGCTGATCGAGGATCCCGCCACATCCCCCTTTGCGAATCTCATCGTGGTCCGGGAGGCGGACAAGGACCGGTCGGTCTTCCGGAAGCTCGTCGAGGCCTACCAGACGGAGGACGTGAAGCGGTTCATGCTGGAGCGCTTCAAGGGCGCCTTCGTTCCCGCATGGTAGGGCCGGAAGGGACGCGGGAGGTGCGGGCGATGAGTGTTTCTTCCGGAACGAGAGAAGGGGGTGTTTCGCGCCTCCGGGGAAGGGCGATCTCCGCGGGCGCGGGGGCCGCGAAAGGAGGCGGTGCGCCGTGGCGATCTCCCTGCGCGGTCTGACCAAGGTCTACGGCACCGGCGCGGGGGCAGTGAAGGCCCTCGACGACATCACCCTGGAGATCCCGGACGGCGCGATCTTCGGGATCATCGGCCAGAGCGGGGCGGGAAAGAGCACGCTCATCCGCTGCGTCAATCTGCTGGAACGCCCGTCGGCGGGGACCGTGAAGGTGGGGGAGGTTGACTTCACCTCCCTCTCCGGAGAGGCGCTGCGGCAGGCCCGGAAGAAGGTGGGCATGATCTTTCAGTCCTTCAATCTTCTGTCGCGCCGCACGGTCTTCGGCAATGTCGCCCTGCCTCTGGAGCTGGCGGGGTGGCCGAAGGAGGACATCCGGTGCCGCGTGGCGGAGCTGCTCGCGCTCGTGGGGTTGGAGGAGCGGAGGGACCACTATCCCTCCCAGCTCTCGGGAGGGCAGAAGCAGCGGGTGGGCATCGCCCGGGCGCTAGCGAACAATCCGGAGGTGCTCCTCTCCGACGAGGCCACCTCCGCCCTCGACCCGGGAACAACCCGGTCCATTCTGGCGCTGCTTCGGGACATCAACGAAAAGCTGGGGCTCACGATCCTGCTCATCACCCACGAGATGCAGGTCGTCAAGGAGATCTGCCACGGCGTGGCGGTTCTCGAAAAGGGGCGGATCGTGGAGCAGGGGCCGGTGTTCGACATCTTCGCCGATCCGAAGGAGCGGGCCACCCGGGACATGCTGGGGCAGGACCTCGACGCGGAGCTTCCCGAGTCCTTCGCGGGGCTTGATTTTTCCCGGGAGCCTCTTCCGGGGAGCGATCTCGTCCTCCGGCTCCGCTTCTTCGGCGACATCGCCGCGGAGCCCGTCATGTGCGATCTGATCCGGCGGTTCGATCTGGACGTGAACATCCTCACCGCCCACATCGATCATCTGCGCAACATGCCCTACGGGACCCTGGTGATCGGTCTTTCCGGGGAGGAGCGGCAGCGGCAGGCGGCGCTCAAGGCGTTGCGTGCGCTGGATCTCAGAGTGGAGGTGGTCGGCTATGTCGCAAAAGCTCTTCGCCGTGCTATGTAGCTCGCTTGCGGACACCCTCTGCATGGTGGGTGTTTCCAGCGCCCTCGCCTTTCTTTTCGGGCTTCCTCTGGGAGTGGTGCTTCTGGTGACCGGAAAGGGGCACATTTTGGAGAACCGTGCGGTGAACGGGCTTCTCGGGAGCATCGTCAACGCGGCGCGCTCCACGCCCTTCATCATCCTTCTGGTGCTTCTTCTTCCCGTGACGAGGATGGTCGTGGGGACCACCATCGGCACCGTCGCGGCCATCGTGCCCCTGGCCATCGCGGCCACGCCCTTCGTGGGGCGGGTCGTGGAGGGGGCGCTCCGCGAGGTGGACGGAGGGGTCATCGAAGCGGCCCTCGCCATGGGAGCCACGCCCTGGCAGGTCATCCGGAAGGTGCTGCTCCCCGAGGCGCTTCCCGCCATTGTGGGGGGGCTTACCCTCTCGGTGATCAATCTCATCGGCTATTCCGCCATGGCCGGAGCCATCGGCGGCGGCGGACTGGGGGATCTCGCCATCCGCTACGGCTACCAGCGCTTCCGCCTCGACGTGATGCTCGTCACCGTGGCGGTTCTCATCGCTCTGGTGCACCTCTGCCAAGCCACGGGAGATCTGCTCGCCCGGCGCCTCCGCCGCGACGGAAAAAGCTGAACGCCGGGGAGTGGAGGGAACGAGGGGCATTGCAGGCGGGGGGGCGGGTGCGGCCCCGGGATGTCTCAGAGCCGCGTTCCCCCCCGCTTGCTCTTGTAACGTTTCAGGAGGGTGTTGGTCTGAACCCGCCGGATGCCCTTCATGGTGTAGACCTTTTCCAGCACGAAGGATTCCAGGGCCTTCATGTCCTCCACGAGGGCGTGCACGTGCAACGTGCTCGCTCCCGTCATGAGGTAGATGCTTTCCACCGCGTCCTCCTTGCAGAGCGCGATGGCGACCTCATCCAGGCGATAGGGCTCCACCTCCACTTCGAGAAAGGCGGAGACGTTCTTGTTCAGCGCCTGAGGGTTGACGATGACGGTGAATTCTTCGATCACCCCGTCGTTCTTGAGCCGTTCCACCCGTTCCTTGATGCTCGCCCGGGTGAGTCCGAAGAGGCGCCCGAGTTCGGCGTAGCTCGTTCTGCTGTCCTTGATGAGTTCCCGCAAAATTCCTTCGTCGATGGCGTCCATGTCCGGCAACTCCTTCCCGTGTCGCGGTCTATTCTACGGGAGATGGAAGGTCTGCGGAAGGACAGGATTTTCTGAAAGGGGCACCTCCCTGGGGAGGCGATTCGTCACCCCTTCAAAAGTTCTGCCACTGTTCCGGAGGCGAACCCCTGGGACTGGTACTCCTCCCCGGCGGCATCCCGCAGGACTTTCGCGCCGCCGTCGAGGAACACTGCGCGGATGTTTCCCGGTTCCCGGAGCAGGTCGATGTTTCCGAGGGGGTTGCCCCGAACGATCAGAAAGTCCGCGCGTTTGCCGGGCTGGAGTGTGCCCAGCCTGTCGCCTAGGCCGAGGGCCGCCGCGGCGTTACGGGTCGCCATGAGGAGAACCTCTTCGGGAGAAAAGCCCAGCGTGACCAGGCTGGCGAGTTCCACCGCATTGTTCCCGTTGCGGATGCTTTGGGAGGCGTCCGTGCCGAAGGCGACGGTCACGCCCGCGGCGTGGGCGAGCCACAGTGCCCGCTGCTGTCCTTCCGCGACCATCCGGGCCTTGTGGAGTGCCTCCGGGTTGGGGTAGCCGCTGCCCCGTTCCAGAATGGCCGTGAAGACCCGGAGGGTGGTCACGAGGGCGGTTCCCTTTTCCGCCATGAGGGCCGCCGTCTCCTCGTCGAGGAACGAGCCGTGCTCCACCGTGTCCACTTCCGCCTCGACGGCTTTCCTGATCCCCGCGAGCCCCTGGGCATGGGTCGCGACCCGTTTGCCGTGGAGGTGCGCCTCGGTCATGATGGCTCGCAGTTCCTCCGGGGTGAAGTCCTCGGAGTGAGGGCCGTCTCCGGGGGTGCTGACGCCGCCGGTGGTGTAGATCTTGATGAAGTCCGCGCCGTACTTGATCCGCTCCCGCACGGCCCGGAGGCATGCATCGGGACCGTCCGCCGGGACGACGCCGCAGCCGAGTTCGGGATGGGCAATCATGAAGGGAGGATAGGCCCGGTCTCCGTGGCCTCCCGTCATGGTGATGCCGCCGGCGCAGGCCAAGATGCGGGGACCGACGAGCATTCCCGCTCGGATGGCGTCCCGGGCGAAGACATCCTCGGGAAGATTCCAGGATGTGCCGCCGCAGTTGCGCACCGTGGTGAAGCCCGACCGCAGACAGAGATTGGCGTTGGCCGCGGTGGTGAGGGCCTTCATCGACGGCGGTGTGACCAGTTTCCAGTAGGGTTCGTGGGCCGACGTGTCCCAGGGGGACGTGAGGTGGACGTGGCAGTCGATGAGCCCGGGCAGGACCGAATATCCCTCGAGGTCCACCCGTTCCGCGCCGGCGCATTCCGGTTTTCCCCGGAGGGACGTGCCCGGCTCCACCGCGACGAGCATGGTGTCCCGAATGCAGAAGGAGCCCGTGAAGGGTTTGTTTCCCGTCCCGTCGAAGAGGAATGCGTTTTCAAAGAGCATGTGAGACGCGTTTCGTTCCGGCATTGGTGGTGTCCTCCTCGTCTCGTCAGCGTTGCCCCGGATGGGGCAGCCCCTTTCCGGATGTCTTGGCGAAATAGAGGGTCATGCAGAGAATTCCCGCGAGCCCGAGAAAATCCGTGTAGTTTTCCGGGAAGATCATGCACAGCGCAAAGCCGCCGCAGAGAATTCGCTCCCATAGGTCGAGTTTTCTCCGGAAGAAGCCCTGGGTGGCGAAGCCCAATACGAAGACGCCGAGGGCGGCGGTCAGGAGGGGGAAGAGAATTTCCAGAAAGTCGCCGTAGCCCAGGAGTGCCGGGTTGAGGACGAAGAAGTAGGGGAGGAAGAAGGCCACCATGGCGAGCTTCACTGCCTGCATGCCCACCTTGAAGGGATCCGCGTCGGCGATGCCCGCCGCGGCGTAGGCCGCCAGCGCCACGGGAGGCGTGATGGGGGCCAGAGCCGCGACAAAGAAGACGAACATGTGAGCCGCCATGGGCTGGACCCCCATCTTGATCAGTCCCGGGGCGACCAGGACGCCCAGCAGGGCGTACACCGCGGGCGTGACGAGTCCCATGCCCAGAAGCACTGCCGTGACCTGGGTGAGCAGGAGGGCGATGAGCAGATTGCCTCCCGAGAGGGTGACGATGAGGGAGCTGAGCTTGAACCCCAGCCCGGTGAGATTCAGCACCGCCACGAAGATGCCCGCGGTGGCGCAGGCGGAGGAGACGACGATCATGGCCTTGCTCGACCCCTTGCAGGCTTTGAGGATGCGTTCGAAGCTCGGGCGGGTGTCCCGGCTCAGAAACGCCACGAGAAACAGGAGTCCGCAGGAATAGAGCGCGGCGGTCATGGCCGTGTACTGCCGCACCAGGAGATAGACCAGGAGGACGATGGGCGTCAGCAGGGGGGCGCTTTTTTTGAGACAGTCCCAGGCGACGGGAAGGCGATCCTTCGGGAGCCCACGGAAGTTGAGGTGGCTCGATTTGTAGTGCACCGCCGAGTAGAGCCCCACGTAGTAGAGAAAGGCCGGGATCATGCCCGCCTTCATAACCTCCAGGTAGGGCACGCCGATGAACTCGGCGAGGATGAACGCCGTGGCTCCCATGATGGGGGGTGTGAAGGTGCCTCCCGTGGAGGCGCAGGATTCGACGGCCCCCGCCCAATCCCTGGGGTAGCCCATGCGCTTCATGAGGGGAATCGTGATGGATCCCGTGGAGACCACGTTTGCCACGGTGCTTCCGGAGATCATGGCGAAAAAACCGCTCGCGACGACGGCAATCTTCGCGGGGCCTCCCACGAGACTTCCCGCGACGGCCAGGGCGAGTTTCATGAAGACCTTCAGGCCTCCGAAAGCCTCGAGAAAACCAGCGAAGAAGACGAAGGCCGCCACGTAGGTGGAGGAGATGCCGAGGGTGGAGCTGAAGAGTCCCTCCGTGCCGACCACGATCTGGGTGATGATGCGGGTCGGAGAATACCCCCGGTGGGCGATGGCGGCGGGAAGGTGCGGTCCCGCCATGGCATAGGCGAAGCCGAGGACGACGATGATCACAAGCGTCCAGCCGATGGAGCGTCGCGTGATCTCCAGCGTTGCCAGGATGACCAGGGTGGCCAGGACATAGTCCGTCGGGCTCATCTGGGCGAGATAGAGCCGCTTCCAGTGGAACGCGAAATAGGCGATGGCCAGGACGCCCACGGCGATGAAGAGGAGGTTCAAAACCCGTTCCGCCTGGGGCAGCGTGCCATCTTTCGTCTTGAAGAGCCCCGAAGTAGTGCAGAAGCCGCAGAGGATGACGATGAAGCCGAGGTGGATGGCGCGTTGCGCATAGGCCGGCATGGGGCGGATCGCCGCAGACCAGAAGGTGAACAGCAGCAGTGCCAGGGAGAAGAGGCCGAAGAGCAGGTTCACCCAGGGGATGTCGGGTCCCAGACCTTTTGCAGGCTCCTCCGCGGTCTCCATGGACTCGATTTTGCCGAGAATATCGTCGAACTCGGGTTCATGCGATCTCTCGAATCGCCGTAGGTCCTCCCGTTCCTTTTCCAAGACGTTCGCACCTCCTAGAAAACTGTCGTGGACGCGTGCCCCCGTCTTTTCGGAATCCTTCCGAAAAGACGGGGGTTGAGCGCCCGGTATCGAGCGGGAGCTTCTACTTCAAAACGCCCGCTTCCTTGAAGTACTTCGCCGCGCCCTCGTGGAAGGGAACGGGCATTCCCGTGACGGCGCTCTCCAGGGAGATCACGGAGAAGGCCTTGCTCGCCTCGTGGATCGTCTCCAGATTCGAGAAGACCGCCTTGGTGTAGTTGTACATGTCCTCGGCGGGAATCTTGCTACTGCAGACCACGATGTGGTTCATGGAGAGTACTTTCGCGGAATCCCCCGGCAGAATCATCTCGGGGAAATCGCTCTGAGGCATCTCCCGCACCACGATGTAGGGAAGAGCCTCGAACAGTTTTTCCAGTTCTTCGTCCGTAAAGGTGATGAGGCGCATCTTCTTCGTGACGAGCAGCTCGTTCAGGCTCGGCAGTTTCGGCGCTCCCACGTAGGCGATGGCGTGGATCTGATTCTGCTTGATGAGATCCACCGCCCCGGACAGCCCCGAGTACTCGGGTTCAAAGGCATCCCAGGACATTCCCAGAACCTCGAAGGCCTCTTTGTTGAGCGCTTCGTCCCCGTCGCCGGGATTCCCGATGGCGATCCGTTTTCCCTTCAGATCGGCGAAGGTCTTGATGCCGCTGTCCTCACGGACGAGGAGATACCAGTAGCCGTAATGGGCGGAGAACCACCCTGCCAAGTCCTTCGCCGGTTCCTTGAACGGAGTGGTTCCCTTCAGGGCGGCGAAAGCCGTGTTTGCCATGACCAGCCCCATCTCCCGTTCTCCCGAGAGAATCGTCTCGATGTTCTCCGTGCCGCCCCGGGGGCTCGGCACCGGAGTGAGGTTTGTTCCGGGCACGTTTTCATTGATGAGCTTCGCCATGGTGGAGGCGAGCATCATCCAGCCTCCCGTGGGAGAGGCGGTGCCGATGGTGAGCTGTTTCGTCGCGGCGAAGGCGATTCCCGAAAGGGACAGCAGGGCCACAATCAGGAACACGAGGCATTTCTTTCCGAGAAGGTGTTTCATGAGAGGTCCTCCCTTCGACTGGTTCACAAGGTTCCGAGACAGACATGCAACGCATTTCCGAACGGACTTTTCCGTGAAGAATCACCTCCTTTGCGCCGGAGTGCGGTTTTTCAGGCCAGGGCATCCAGAACCATCTTGGTCGCGCTGATCACCACCACGACGGCCAGAACCCAGCGGACCCATTTGTTGCCCTTTGCGACGGTGAACTTGGCTCCCAGTACTGCGCCGCCCATGCTGCCCAGGGCGAGAACGAGTCCCACGGGAAGATTCACGAGGCCACTCATGAAGAACATGCCAAGGCTGACGGCGGTGTAGCAACCGATGATGATCGTTTTGATGGCGTTTCCCGAGACGAGATCCATCCCGGCGGCGAGGGCGAGTGCCCAGGAAAAGAAGAAGCCCACTCCCGCCTGAATGAACCCGCCGTAGATCCCGACCGCGAAAAAGACACTGTAGACCGCCCATTTGGGCCACTGCCTCTCCTGTTTTCCCTCCCACATCTTGGGATTGAAGACCAGGAGCACCGCCATGATCGAAATGAGGAAGGCGATGACGAGATTGAGGACCCGTTTGTCCACGCTCACCGCGAGGAATGTGCCGACGATCGCTCCGAGCGTCGATGCCGCTGCGAGGGGCATGGCCACATTCAGGGAGAGGGCCTTCTGCTGTCTGAAGCTCGCTGCCCCGGAGATGCTCTGGAGGAGAATGGCAACGCGGTTGGTGCCGTTGGCCACGGCCAGATCCATCCCCAGGAAGGTGAGCGCTGGAAGAACCAGCAGCGACCCGCCTCCGGCGACGGTGTTCAGAAATCCCTGGAGAATACCGATGAGCACGATTCCTATCCAATGATACGACGCTAATTCCATGAGTGTCTCACGACCTTTACGAATTGTCCCTCCGGGATAGGGCGCTGCGATTCTCCGTTCGCAATGCCCCGGTAGGTCCGGACGCACGTTGCTTTGTCGCGGGATCCGTGAGGGCGCGCAATTCCGGCGAAGACCGGTTCCGACCCGGAGGAGGCGACGTGAGAGGTGGGGCGGCACGGATCGCTGTTCCGGACCGGAAGGTGTTTTTTTCGATGGTGAGCCGCATGGCCCTGGCTTTGTGCCGGGCGTTGCGGCTCACCGCAGAAACCGCGACGAGGCAAAAGGAGCGATTTTTGCAGGCCGGATTTCAGGCCAGCAGGTTCCGTACCGTGTCCAGGTAGATTTCCGTCGCCTGGGAGATCTCCCGCAGCGAACCGTACTCGTTGGGGCCGTGCAGTCCTTCTCCGGAGGGGCCGAAGGTGACGGTGGGAATGTTTCCCAGGACTACGAGATAGTTGGAGTCGCACACCGACGGATCGTATCCGAGTTCCAGGGGGCGCCCCACGTTCCGTTCATAGGCCTCTTTCAAGGTCGAGACGAGAGGGTGTTCCCCGGGAATCCGGAATCCCTCCATGTAGGGTGTGTTTCTGGGCGCGAGTTCCACTCGGACTCGGTTCCCGATTCCCAGTTTTTCCGCGGCTTTTCCGATCTGTCCCGCGCAGCTCGCGGCGGTTTCTCCGGGGACCACGTAGCGGTCCACGAAGAGTTCACACCGGTCGGGTACGCTTAGCGTGTCCCGGATGCCTCCCTGGATGTGCCGAATGCACCAGGTTCCCTTGCCCATGTAGGGATCGTCCGCTGTTTCCAGCTCCTCGATGGCGATGGCGAGTCGGGATGCGCTGATCAGGGCGTTTTCTCCCACGTGGGGATAACGGCTTGCGTGGGCGGAGATGCCGTCCACGTGGACGAGAAAGCCGTAGCGCCCGCGGAAGCCGATGGCGGCCTGTCGGAAACGGCATTCAGCCATGATGGCCATATCGGCCTTGAGTCCTCGGCGGAGCATCTCGTGAGATCCCCTGGACAACCCTTCTTCGTCGGAGGCGAAGGCGAGGTGCAGCGTTCCCCGAAGAGCCGTCCCCTCCTCCGTGAGAACCCGGACGGTTTCAAGAATCGCCGCGAGGCCGCCCTTCATGTCGCAGGCGCCGAGGGCGTAGACACGGTCTCCCTCCACGACGGGAACGAAGGGGTCGGTGCGCCACCCCTGTGTCACCGCCACCGTGTCCAGATGACCGATGAGCAGCAGCGACGGCGCGTTCCGGTCCGTTCCCTCCATGCGGGCCATCAGGGAAGGCCATTTGGTGCCATCGTCGGGATGTACCCAGGTGACGCCCAGGTCAAGTGCTTCAAGCTGCCCGGCCACGTAACGGGCGATGTCCTCCTCGGATCCGGTGACGCTGGGTATTTTGAGAAGGTCGAAATAAGTGGACCGGAGACGTTCCTCGCTGAAGGGCATCACGCGTGCCCCTTTTCCTGGGTGAGCGCTGCCGGAGCCTTGGCGATCTTCACGTCGAAGAGGATGTAGAGGAGCGCGAAGACGAGCCCCAGGTAGCAGAGCGGCGCGTAGAGGAAGAACTGTCCGGTGGGAACGTCCAGGGTTGTCGCGATGAAGGCGCCGGTCACGCTCCAGGGAATGATCGGAGCAAGGGCGGTTCCCGTGTCCTCCAGCATGCGGGACAAGTTGGCCCGGTGCAGGCCGTAGCCGTCGAAGATCGGGCGGACCATGGGGCCGAAAGCGGAGAAGGTGACGTAGTAGCTTCCGGTGATCATGAACAGGAAGGAGTGAATGAAGAAGGCCGCCGTCTGGAATGCCTTGCTTGAGCGCGCCGCGGACTGGACTTTCTCGAGCAGGATGTCGATCACGCCGACCGTGCGGAGCGGTGCGCCGAAGACGGCGGCGCCGATGAGAAGGGCCACTGTTCCGAGCATGCTCTTCAGGCCGCCCCGGAGCAGCATCTTGTCAACGATCTCCACCTTGGTGGAGGTAGTGAAGCCGTTGTAGAGAGCGTTGCCAACTTCCTTGACCGTCGCGCCCTGGAAGAGCACTGCGAGAATGCACGCCAGGAGGACTCCCGCGGCGAAGGTAGGAAGGGCGGGCTTTTTCATGACCACTAGGGTCAGGACGAGGACGGGAGGAAGGATCAGGAGGGGGTTCATGTTGAAGCTGCTCTTCAGGGTGTCCAGGATCAGGGTCAGTTTTTCTCCCTCGACCGTTCCCGTGGCGTTCGCGCCGAGAAAGGCGTACATGACCAGGGCGATCACAAAGGGCGGGATGGTGGTCCAGAGCATGTAGCGGATGTGGTCGAAGATGTCGCATTCCGCCACGGCGGATGCGAGGACGGTGGTGTCGGAGAGGGGAGAGAGTTTGTCGCCGAAGATGGCCCCCACGACGATGGCTCCCGCGGTGTACTGGGGCGGAATGCCCAGGCCGTGGGAGACGCCCATGAGGGCGATGCCGACGGTTCCCATGGTGCCCCAGGACGTTCCCGTCGTAACAGACATGACGGTGCAGATCAAAAGAGCCGCGACGAGAAAGATGGGGGGAGAGATGATTTTCAGGCCGTAGTAGATCATGAGCGGAACGGTCCCTGCGATGATCCACGAGCCGATGAGCATGCCCACGGAGAGGAGAATCAGAATGGCCTGGAGAAAGGAGTGGATGTTCTGAATGATGCCGTTTTCCAGTTCTTTCCAGGGAACGCCCCACAGGAGGGCGAGGGCGATCGCTACGGTACCGGCAGCGATGAGCACGATGGTGGAATTCACGTGAACCTGGAGGACGCCGAAGAAGAACGTCGCCACCGAAGCGAACAGAATGCACAGCGCCTTGGATTTGCTCAACTCATGCGTCACGGAAATGTGCCTCCTCTTTCTCTCTGTGAAGGTCTTGGCCGCGCTGCTCGAAAAAGGCCCAACGTGTTCGGATTACTTGGGAGATTCGGTCTGTGGGGTTCTTCTTCCGCGTCATCTCCTTCCGGGAGCGGCTTCATATCGAAAGGTACTTAGGGCGATGTCCGCAAAATCCTCCGATATGAGGGGAACATAGCATCACTTCAAGCGATTGTCAAATTTTTATAGCTTTCTACCATACGAAAATCTATAATAAACTTATATTCACAAAACGATTGATTGAATTGACCGGTGTTTTCTCATCCTGTTCAAAAGGCGGCATGGTTTGCGGAAGAAGGATCCAGCGCCTTTTTCTCCGGCGTGTGCTCAGGTACCGGCGGAGGAAAAGGACGATCGGGAGCGAGGAAGGTTTTTCCCTGGTCGCCGTTCTCTACGAGAGAGGGAACGTAGGTCGGCTGGAGGTGCTGATGGAGCCGGTGAAGGAGGAACGCCGAGGTGTTTCCGCGGGAGGAAGGAGCCGTTTTGTTGCGTGGAATGCCCTTTCGGTGGGATTGACAAGGGGTGGATCTTGAGATAGAAAGAAAGCACATATTGATGAAAAATTTTCTTCAGAAAAAATTTTTGAAGAAGAGGAGTCGTTACCGATGGCGAAGCACGTGCGAAGAACGGAAGAGCATCCGAGCGGTTCCGTGCTCGAGCGCATCAGGACGATGGGGGAGCGGCTGAGTCCCAAACAGCGGCAGTTGGCCCGCTTTGTCGTGGAATCTGGTTCCGAGGCGGCGTTCATGAACTCCGTCGCTCTCGCCGCTGCGGCGGGGGTCAGTGACGCCACGGTGTCGCGGCTTGCCACGGCGCTCGGTTATACGGGGTTCGCCGAGTTCCAGGCAGGAATTCAGGCGTTGCTCCAGGAGGACATTTCCTCGCTCCGGCGGTTTCCCCTGGACAGGGAGAGCTCCGGAGACACGCTCTTCGCCAAGGTCTTCGCGCTGGAGGCGGGGATTCTCAACGAGACGCGGGACGCCGTCGATGCCGCCGCCTACGAGCGGGCGGTGAATCTGCTCTCCGGGGCGAAGAAGGTCCTTGTGGTGGGGTACGAGCCCAACGCCTGCGTCGCCTCCTACGCGGCGTTCTTTCTGGGTGTCCTGAGGGCGAACGTGCAGAGCGCCACCACGCTGGACGTGCGGGTCTTCAATGCCGTTCAGGACATCGGTCCCGATTCGGTGGCATTGGTCTTCAGCTTTCCCAGGTATCCCCGGCGTATCCAGACCACGGTGGAATTTCTCAAGGCCAAGGGTGTGCCGGTCATCGGCATTACGGACAGCGTGCTCTCGCCTCTGGCCCCTCTCTCGGACGTGCTCTTTCCCGTGCCCATGAAGTTCATCACCTTCATCGATCCTCTGGCGGGAGCCATGGCCCTGGTCCATTCCCTGCTCATCGGGGTTTTTCTGAAGGACGCGGAACGCTCCCGGGGGCAGGTGCGGGCCTTCGAGGAATTCGCCGGCAAGGACCGCTATTTCCTCAGGCAGGACGTGGACATTCTCGGTCTGCTCTAACCGGCCGGAAAAACGGTGGCAGCAGGGAATATGTTTCAAAACGTCGGAGTTTTTGTGCGTTTCCGTGGTTGTGAAGGGCTTCGGTGCCTGCATCGGGTCCGATGCGGCGGTGTTCGGGATGAACGGGAGGGGGTGAGGGATCGGAGGGAGAGCGGGTGTGTCGGTCCGAGGTGAAGGGGACGTGGCTGACCGGCGGCGTGTCCTCCTCCGGAGGGCGATCCGGTATCGGGGGGCGTGTCGCGGAGTGGAAACCGTGGTGGCGGTGGGTGGTTTTTTCGGAAGGAGCGGAGGCGGTTTTCCGCTCCGGCAGAAGAAATGAGGTGACGTCATTTCATGAGAAAAATGGTATTCGGCATCCTCGTCGTTGCGTTGTCGGTTCTCTTCGCCGTTTCGGGATGGGCGGCGGAGACGGTCAAGATCCGCATGGCCGGTCAGAGCCCCATGGAACACCAGGCCACGAAGCACCAGTTCGAGTTCAAGGAAGCCATCGAGAAGCAGTCCGGCGGCCGGTTCGAGATCAAGGTCTATCCGGCGAACCAGCTCGGCGACTACACCCAGGTGTACGAAGAGGTCATGCGGGGAACGCTGGAAATGGCCCTCATCAACATTCCCAGCCAGTTCGACCAGCGCCTTGAACTGACCTACGTCCCCTATCTCGTCGAGAACTATGACCAGGTGAAGACTTTCTTCGCTCCCGACGGTTTCATCGTGAAAACCCTCGGCTCGATTCACGAGAAGCTCGGCGTGAAGCTCCTCGGCTTCAACATCGAAGGTCTCGGCGGCTTTGCAACCACGGTTCCCGTGGAGAATGCCGCGGATCCCAAGGCGAAGAAGAACGTCCTGCTCCGGGTGCCCCCCATGGACGTGTTCAAACTCCACGCGGACGACCTGGGGTACACCACCATCTCCGTTCCCTACGCCGAACTCTACACGGCTCTGCAGACTGGCGTCGCCCAGGGATGGAGCGGCGGTCCTCCCGTTTTGACCTACCTCAGTTTCCGGGACGTGATCAAGGACTACTACCAGTACAACTCCCATCTCGAGAGCGAGTGCTGGCTCATCAACAAGAAGCTCTGGGACAGTTTTTCCCCGGAGGACCAGAAGATGTTCATGGATGTCATCGCCGAACTCCAGGCCAAGAGCACCGAGATCGCCCAGAAGGACGACACGGAGTACCTCGAGAAGATGCGCGAGGTGGGCATCGCCGTGAATACCTTCTCGAACGAGGAACTCGCCGCTCTCGCGGACTACACCCGGGAGACCACCTGGCCTCGCCTGCGGGACCGCCTGACTCCCGAGATCATGGACGAACTGGCGAAGCAGTACCAGTAGAACGCTGTACCGCCGGCGAACGGCCGGGGTTCCCGGTGGGACCCCGGACCGTCCCGGCATCGCGGAAAGAAAGGAGCGTTGTCCCTTGGCGAGCGACTGCACGCCCCGGCGACGGGGAAACCCCTTCGGAAACGGCATGCTGGGGCACGCTCTTCTGGGGCTCCAGAAGGGCATCATGATTGTCTGCAGTATCGTCGTTGCCGTGGGAATCAGCATTGCGGCGATTCTGCGCTATGTTTTCCGGACAGATCTCTATGGCAGCGAGGAGATCATCGTGATCTTCGCCTACTGGCTCTATTTCGCCGGAGGTGCCTTCGGTGCCTACGAGCGGAGTCACATCACCGCCGACGTGGTGTCGGTCTACGTGAAGAATCCCAGGCTCAAGGCGGCTCTCGCCTGCTTCTCCTCCCTGTGCACGTTCGGCCTCTCCACGCTCTTCGCCTGGTGGGGGTGGCGCATGTTCGCCTGGGGGCTCGAAAAGGGGGGGGCCACGCCGGTGTGGCGCATTCCGCTGGTGATCCCCCAGAGCGCCATTTTCTTTGGCCTGGTGCTCATGTCCGTCTACTTTGCCGGCAACGTCCTGGAGGACGGAAAGGTCCTCGCTGCAGCCTGGCGGAAAGACCCGGAACATCTCCGGGGGGCGGGCGAATGATTCCGGAGGAGGATACGGCATGATCATCGGCGCGCTCGTTCTGCTTTTCGTCACTCTCGTGGTGGGCATTCCCGTTCCCTTCGCCTTCCTCGCCTCCTCGGTGTACGTCATCGTTCTGGGAGGGTACGACCCGAGCTTCCTGCTTCCCTACGGGTACAGCAAGATGAGCACCATCGTGCTCCTCGCCATTCCGCTCTTCATCATGGCGGGGGGGATCATGGAGCGCGGCAACATCGGCGAGAAACTCATCGACGTGGTGGACCTCTTCGTGGGGCGGATCCGGGGCGGTCTCGGCGCCGTTGCGGTGGTGTCCTGCGCGGTCTTCGGCTCCATCACGGGAAGCTGCTGCGCCACCCTTTCCTGCATAGGTTCCATCATGTTTCCCCGCCTGGAGAAGGCGGGCTATTCCAAGGGATACGCGGCGGCACTCCTCGCCAACGCCTCCGTGCTGGGCATCCTCATTCCGCCCAGCGCCATCATGATCCTCTACTCCTGGGTGGGAGGGCAGTCCGTGCTGGCCTGTTTCCTCGCCACGGTGATCCCCGGGGTGATCCTCACGATACTCTTCGCGGCGATCAACATGTGGATGCAGCGGAAGAATCCGGATCTCGTCCTGGCGGAACCCTTCGCGCCGGGAGAATTTTCGGCGCTCGTGCGCAAGCGCACCACCCGGGCGCTCCCGGCACTCTTTCTTCCCGTGCTCGTCCTCGGGGGGATCTACGGTGGATTCATGACCCCCACCGAGGCGGCCGCCCTCGCCACGGTCTACGCGGTTCCCGTGGGGTTCTTCGTCTACAAGGGGCTGAACGGGCGGGAGTTCCTGAAGGTCCTGGTGGAGTCCGCCACCACCACGGGGGTCATCATGGTCATGCTTTATTCCGTCATGATCCTGAGCCGTCTCTACATCATGGAAGATCTTCCGGGGGAGTTGCTGGCCCTGCTGCAATCCGTCACGAGCAGCAAGGTGGGAATTCTCCTCATGGTGAACGTCTTCATGGTCGTCATGGGCATGCTCATGGACGACGTGAGCGCGGTCATGCTCTGCACGCCCATTCTGCTTCCCGTGGTGACCGCCATCGGCGTCCATCCCATCCATTTCGCGGCCATCCTCGGCGTGAATCTCGGGATGGGGAATATCACGCCACCCACGGCGCCGGTGCTCTACCTCAGCGGACGTCTGAACGGCGCGGCGGTGAACGGCATGCTCTATCCCACACTGGTGCTGATCTGCTTCGGCTGGCTGCCGGTGCTGTTGCTCACCACCTTTTTCCCGGATCTCTCGCTTCTGCTTCCCAGAATGATCCTGGGCATCAGATAGAACTGAAACTTCACTCTTCGCGCTCCTGTCGAGCGCGGCCATATTCGACGGAGGTGGATCGATCATGAGAAAGACAGTCGTCACGGACAAGGCCCCGGCAGCGGTGGGCGCCTACAGCCAGGGGACCTACGCGGGAGATTTTCTCTACCTGAGCGGGCAGATCGCGCTCGACCCGGCCACGGGCAAAATGGTGGGGGACGGTGATCCCGCCGCGGAAACGCACCAGGTCATGAAGAACATCCAGGGTGTTCTCGCCTCTCAGGGGCTTTCGTTCGACCACGTGGTGAAGGCCGTGATCTACGCGGCGAGCATGAAGGACTTCCCCGAGATCAACAAGGTCTATGCCTCCTATTTCTCCGGCAGCTTCCCCGCCCGCTGTTTCGTGGAGGTCTCCGGCATGGCCCTGAACGCGAAAGTGGAGATCGACATCGTTGCCTACAAAGGATGACATGAACGGAACGATGCTTTCGAGGGAGGCCCGGGAGCCCTTTCTCCGGATGTTGCGGAGGCACACCTTCGTCACCGTGGGATGTACCGACCCCGTTGCGGTGGGACTTGCCGCCGCCGCCGCCTACCGTCTCACCGGCGGAAACGTGCGGCGCATCGTGGTGGAGATGGACCGCAACATCTATAAGGACGCCATCTCCGTGGGCATCCCCGGGACCATGGAAATCGGTCTTCCCCTGGCGGTGGCCCTGGCAATTCTCCGGGGCGATCCCGACGAGGGGCTGCGCCTTCTCCGGGGTGTCACCGCGGACGACGTGGTCCGGGCGAAGGAGTGCGTGCAGGCCTGGCCCATGGAATTCCGTGCCGCCGGAGAGGAGCCTCCCATCTACGTGAGGGCCCTCGTGGAGACCGACCGGGGGGTGGGGGAGGCGGTCATTCGGGGCGGACACGACCGTATCGTGGAGACGGTGACGAACGGCGTGCGCACCGTCCTCGCCCAGGAAGCGGCGGAGGACGACGGCGATCCGGATCTCCTCGACGTGGTCAGCGGCTGCAGCATGGAGGATCTTCTCCTCGCAGTGGAGTCCTTCGACATGGAGGAACTGGATTTCCTCGCCGAGGGAGTGGACATGAACCTCGCCGCGGCCAAAGCGGGGGAACGGGGTGGATGCGGTACCTCTTCGTCCCCGGTCGGGTTGGGGCTGGGGGCACAGTACGCGTTTCTCGCCCGGGAGAGCTTTCTTCGGGACGATCTCGTCAACCGGGTGAAGCGCAAGGTGGCCGCCGCCGCGGACGCCCGCATGGCAGGGTGCGACGTGCCCATTTTCGGCTGCTACGGCAGCGGCAATCACGGTATCACTCTCTTTCTCACCGTGGGGCTCGCGGCGCGCCATTACCAGGCATCCTGGGAGGCCACGAACCGGGCGCTCGCCCTCTCCCTGCTCATCGTGGGGGTCATCAAGAGCCGTACGGGCATACTCACGCCTCATTGCGGCTGTGCGGTGGCGGCGGGAACGGGCGCCGCGGGAGGAATCGCCTGGCTTCAGGGCGGACGTGCCAGGGAGATCGAGAACGCGGTGCATCTCATGATGGGCAATCTCACGGGCATGCTCTGCGACGGAGCCAAGTACGGCTGTGCTCTCAAGATGGCTACCTCGGCGGGCGCCGCCGTGGAGAGCGCCGCCATGGCGGCCCTGGGCGGAGCGTTTCTGCCCGAGCGGAACGGCATTGTGGGACGGAATTTTCAGCATTCCATGGACAACCTGCGCAAGATCACCGACGTGGGCATGCGCGATGTGGATCGGTCGGTGCTGGAGATCCTTCTCGATGGAGAGCCCTCGGAAGGGACGCGCTGAGCTTTCCCCGAGGCGCGTCGGGAGGTTTTCCGCAAGGGCGGGTGTTGCCCCGCGCCGAACCCGCTTTTTCGGTGTGAGGGGCCCGGGGCTCCGGCAAAGGGACCGGAAGGAAAAAGGCCGGAGCACGGAAAGAAAAAAAGAGAGAGGGCTTTGAGCGGAATTTCCGCTCAAAGCCCTCTCTCTGTATACGTTTTACTGCGGCTGTGGTGTCCACCCTTGCGTTCGCGGGTCGTTTTCTCAGGAGCCGCAGAACGTCAGAATGGTCTCCGCAAGAACTCCCGCCGTGGCGGCCACGGAGTCGAACTCCACGAACTCCTCCGCGCCGTGCAGGCCGTATCCCGTGGGGCCGAAGATGACCGTGGGAATGCCCGCCTCCGCCAGAAGGGCCGAGTCGAGCCAGCCGCTCATGCCGGAAAAGTCCGGAATGCGCCCGAGCACATGGGAGCAGGCTCCCCGGAGCGCTTCCACGATGGGAAGGGAAGGGTCCACCTCAAGGGGTGGCCGGGAGAAGAGAATCTCCAGGTTGGCCCGGAAGTTGTTGTCCCGGGAACGGATCTCCCGCAGGATTGTCTGGAGTTCCCGCTCCACCAGAGCGCTGTTCTCGCCGGGAAGCGTCCGTCGCTCCAGCTCGATGCGGCAGAAATCCGGATAGGTGGAGAGCTCACGCCCTCCCCGAATGGTCGAGGCGTGCACCGATGGTGCGCCCAGAAGAGGATGCGTCCGTTCCTTGAGGCGTTCTTCCAGCGCTTCCAGTTCGGCGAGGAATTTTCCCGCCTTCACGATGGCGTCCACGCCCTCCAGGGGACGGCTGCCGTGGGCGGCGACTCCCGCCACGTCCACCCGTGCCCAGACGAACCCCTTGTGGGCCACGCAGACTCCGAGGTCCGTGGGCTCACAGACGATGCCCGCATCGGCCCGGACTGTCCGGAGCAACACTTCCGTTCCGAGGCTCGCGTACTCCTCGTCGGCGACGAAGCCGAGGATCACGTCGCCTTTCGGTCGCAGTCCCGCGTCCACAAGGGCTTTGACCGCCGCCAGCTGGGCGGCCACGCCTCCCTTCATGTCCATGGTGCCCCGACCGTAGAGGCGCCCGTCCCGATAGTCTCCGATAAAGGGCGGGATCGTCATGCCCTCGACGCCCACTGTGTCCGTGTGACCGTTCAGGAGGAGCGATCTGCCGCCTCCAGTACCGCGGAGGATGCCCACGGCGTTGTAGCGGGAGGGCGCGATCTCCGCGACCTCCACCTCCAGTCCCAGGGCGGTCATGCGTTCTCCGAGCCAAGCGGCGATATCCGCCTCGCCACGCCCTCCGGGGACCAGGGAGGGGTTTACTGAGTCGATGGCGACCATGGCACGCAACGTGTCGAAGAGGTTTCCCTTGTCGATGACAGGAGCGTTCGCGGACATCGGATCAAGTCCTTTCCTTCTCGGAATGATGCGGGGCGAAAGAATGCCCCCGACAACGCCTCCTGTGCAGTATAGCGAATCGGTGCCCGTTCGGCATGCGCTCCCGAGAAAGGCGGAATACTCCGATTAGAGAAAAGATTCTTGTTGCCGATGAATCACATGTTTCCTTCGGTTTTTTGCGATACTTTTTCATTTTTTCTCAAGAAAAAGCGCACGATCCATGAAATTTTTCAAAATCAGTCGCTGATCCGGAGGCGTGGTGTCGTTCTTTCAGCGTCGTTCCCGCCAGTCCCCGTATTCCATGTACACCCGGGTTCTGTCCGCCACGGTCTTTCCGCAGAGGCGTTCCACCAGGTACAGCGACAGATCGATGCCCGCGGAGATTCCTTCGGAGGTGCAGATCCGTCCGTTGTCGGTAAAGCGAAGATCCTCCCGGATGATCGCTCGGGGAGCGACCTCGCGGAGCCTGGGAAGAACCTCGTGGTGCGTGGTGGCTTCCAGACCGTCCAGAAGCCCTGCCGCGCCGAGGATGCACGCGCCGGAGCAGACCGAGAAGGTGAGTTCGCACCGCGCTGTAACATCACGTACCCAGGCGAGGACGTTTTCCTTGCGCATCTCCGCCTTTGATCCCGCGCCTCCCGGCACTACGAGCACATCCACGGGGGGATGGTCGGCAATCCCGCAGTCCGCAAGAACCCGGAGTCCGTTCACGGCCCGGACGACCCGGGTGGTCTCGCCGATGGTGAGGACCTTGAAGAGGGTCCAGCCGCTCAATTCGCCCGTCACGGCAAACACCTCGAAGGGACCGGCGAAATCCAGCACTTCCATGTCATCGAAAACGTAGATTCCAACTGTGCGCATTTTTTTCCTCCCTCTCTTGCGTCGGGCGCCCTCTCCGGGACGCCCCTCCGGAATGTCGTGGTGCCGTGCCCTAGGTGCCTGGTGGTGTGGAAAGGAAACGTCGTTCCCGTGCCCGTTTGCCCGGAGAACGAGGGTCTCGGCGGGAAGGCGGGAGCATCGGCCTGAAACGTCGTCTCCGTCCGCTTGCCTGGAGAACGAGGGGGTTGCGAAGAGCCTTCCGCATCGGAGAAGCTCCCTTTGCCGGGGATTTTCGTGTGCTTCCGCGCTTTTCGGGAGCGCGGCGTTCTTCTCCGGGGGCAGTGGTGGTGCGCGCAGCACCGCCGGTTCGGACGGTCTCATCGGATGGCCTGTGCCTCGGCAGGTGTTTTTAGGCGCCGTTCCGCGGCGACGGTGCCGAGAACGAGGAGCAGCACCACGAGAAGAACCCATTTGGGGGAGAAGGCGAAGATGGCGAAGAACGCTCCGGCGAGGAGCAGGGAGCAGGCCTTCGCCGTCGGGGAAGGGAGCAGTTTCGCCCCCGCGAGGACGGCGAGCCCGGCATTGCAGATCAGGAAGGCGTTGGCGACTTCCACCGCGCCTTCGAGGGAAAAGAGCCCCTGCCCCTGTACAAAGAGGACGATGCCGTGACAGGCCGCGAGAAAGAGCACCGCCGAAGCGGGAGCACCCAGGGCGTTCTTTCGGGCGAAGAGGCGGGGAAGGTGCCCTTCCTCGCCCTGGGCGAGGAGCAGGCGCGCTACGCCTCCCACGAACATGATGTAGGTGCAGCCGCAGAGGAGAAGCGCCAGGATGCCCAAAAGCGGCGCGGCGGCGGTGCCGAAGAGCGGCTCAAGGATGGCCGCCATGGTCAGGGGGGTTCCGGCATGCTGCGGGACCGCGAACTGAAGTGCTCCCACCGCGGTGCCGTAGATCACCGCCACCGCGAGGAAGGCGAGCGTCACCGCCCTCGGGACGGTGCGGCGGGGGGTTGCGATCTCCGGTGTGTAGTTGCCGAGGATCTCCCAGCCGATGATGGCCCAGAAGAGAAGGAGCAGCAGCGATCCGAAGGACGACGGATCGGCGGCGGCCGCCGCGTCCAGCGTGCGTTCCAGGATCTGCGTGTCCGGGGCGGTGGCCAAGGCATAGGCGCCGCCGGCGACGAGGATTCCCGCGACGAAGGTGGACGCCCAGAAGGAAAGGCTCCCTACGAAGGAGATGTTGCAGAGCAGAACGCCCGCGCACAGGGCGAGGAGAAGCGCCGAAATCATTCCCGGGGCTCCCAAAAGGCCCGGGAGGATCGGTGCGAGATAGCGCTCCGCCGTGCGGAGCACCGCCGTCGGGCCGAAGCAGACGGCGATGGTGAGGAACCAGGCGCAGAGGTTTCGCAGGGGCATTCCGAAGGCCACCCGAACGGCTCCGACGAGGCCGTCGCTTCCGGGGTAGCGGATCGCCAGCGCTCCCGTGATCCAGGCGAAGAGCCCCATGAGGACCAGTGTGACCCCCCAGGCGAGGATAGCCGGGTCTCCCACCCGCTCCAGCGCGAGCGGGGGGAGCAGGATGATTCCCGATCCGAGCACCGGGCCCACGAGAAGCCCGCTCAGTGACAGCGCGTTCAGGCGCCGTGAGGATGTTTCCTTCATGTCGGTCCACCTCCGAATAGTGTGCGCTTCCCTCTTCGGAAGCGTTGTCACTATACGGGATAGGGTTCGATTGGTAAAATTGAACATAATGATAAGAGCCATCGAAAAAACCGATGCTTTGGCGAGTGCCGTCGGGAGTGGAGTTCTTCGGGAGGACAAGCTCTCCACTCCCGACGGCGGGCCTCCGGCATGTCTGCCGCCGGGCGCCGGAGCGGGAGGGGATTTCCGGGAACGGGAGACAGAAAGGACGGAGAAGCGGTCATGGACACACGTTATGTCGCCACGTTTCGCAAGGTCGCCGCACTGGGGGGATTCACCCGTGCGGCGGAGCAGCTCGGGTACACCCAGTCCACTGTTTCCACCCAGATTCAGGCTCTGGAGGAAGAGGTCGGCCTGCCCCTCTTCGAGCGGTCCGGGCGCCGGGTGCTCCTCACCTCCGCAGGAAAACGTTTTCTGCGCTACGCCGAGGAAATGATGGCCCTGGAGGAACGCATCCGGAACATGGCCGGCGAGGAAGGGAAAATTCACGGAGAACTCGCCATCGCCGCGGGAGAATCCGTCACGGTGTACCGGTTGAACGGTGTCCTGGAGACCTACCGGCGAAGCTTTCCGGGGGTTTCTCTGAGCCTCCGCAACTCCCAGTGTCCTATCATGATCGACTGGCTTCGCCGGGGCGAGACGGACCTGGTGGTGCTCATCTCCCAGCCCGTGCGACTGCCCGATCTGGAGGTGGTCACCCTCGTGGAGGAACCCATGCTCTTCGTCGCCGCCGCGGGAACGGACGAGGACCTTCTGGAGCGCGCTCTGGCGGCACGGCGCCTCGATGCCTGCCTCATCGTCACCGAGCAGGGGTGCAGTTATCGCCTCTTCATGGAGCATTTCTTCCGCGAGCGGGGCATTCTGCCGGACAAACAGATGGAATTCTGGAGCATGGAGGCCATCAAGCGCTGCGTCGAGAGCGGCCTTGGAATTTCCTTTCTTCCCCGCATGGCCGTTCGGGAGGAACTTGCCTCGGGACGCATGGTGGCGCTCCGGTGCGATGCCGAGCTGGAGCGTTTCGTCACCCAGATCGCCTGGCGGCGCAACGGGTGGATGTCTCCGGCGGCGAAGGAGTTCGCCCGCATCTGCATCGACGCCGCCCGGGAATGGCAGTGACGCCAAGGCGGATGTTTTCGGGGACGCGGAATGCACTCTGTCCCGGCACTCTTGTGCGCATGGACTCGCATCCTTGATGACCGAGGCTCCGGGGCCGCCTGCTACAACGTCCTTGTGTACATGGGCTCACTGATAGCCGTGTTGATGCTTCGTGCCCGGAGCAACACGATACCCCTGCGCGCATGGGGCAGGCATTGGTGGAACTCACCGGCTCCAGCCCGGGAGACGGAACCCTTGTATGTCCGGGGCGGGATTACCACCGCTCCTCGGGAAACCCGTTCATCGTCAAGGTGAAGCAGAGGCCGATCTCCATCACGGGCTCGAAAGTCTTGGGAGGGACATGCCTCTCCAGGATACCGCGTCGGACTCCGCCGCCGGGTGGAGCCGTAGGGTTTGCGTCTCTTTCATGGAAAGCGTATGGAGCAGGGGGGCGGTTTGGATCACTACCCAGGGAGAGCGAGGATCTCGTCAAGGAGGAACGACATGGCTGTTTCGGTTCTGCTCGCGGATGATCATCCCCTCACTCGTTCCGGAATCGCCGCGTTTCTTCGGGAACAGGCTCCGGAACTGGAACTGGTCGGAGAGGCCGAGGACGGTGCCGAGGCGTGGCGCCTTCTCGTCGCCACCCGGCCCCAGATAGCGCTTCTGGACATTCGAATGCCCGGGGAGGACGGCATCGCCCTGGCCCGAAAGCTTCGCGCCGAGGGAGTTCCCACCCGGGCGATCATGCTCACCGCCTACAACGCCCAGGGGTACGTGCTCGCGGCGCTCGCCGCAGGGGCAAAGGGTTTCGTGGTCAAGTCATCGGCGGTGAAGGAGCTGCAGCGGGCCATCGACGTGGTGATGAGCGGCGGCATTTACCTCGACTCCCAGATCTCCCGCGTGGTGGGCGCGGGAGAGGTGCTGGTGGAGTCTCTCACGGAGCGGGAGCGGGAGGTGTTGCTCCTCGCCTCCCGGGGGCTCTCCATGAAAGAGACGGGAGCGGTGCTCCATATTACGGAGCGCACTGTCCAGGCCCATCTCGGGTCCGCCTACGGCAAGCTTGGGGCGAAGAACAAAACCGAGGCGCTTCTTCTGGCGATCAAGCACGGCATGCTGCTTCTGGACGAGCTGCTGGAGGACGGGGAGCCGTGAGGCGGCACCTGCTCCTGATCCTTTCCTTCTGGGTGGCGCTGCCCATGTTCGTGGTCTTCGCCCTCTCGGGAATCGCCCTCATGCGACAGAAGCAGGCCGTGGAGTCCCTCGCGGCGACCTACGCGGGGAATCTCGCGGAGAGCATCGCCGCCTCCTGGAAGGACAACCAGGCCGACCTGCAGAACGGCTCCGGAGGACGGGGGCATGCGGTCGGTCCCGGAACGGAATCGCCCCCGAGAGGCGAGCAGCCCCGCCCTCCCGAGATTTCCCCCGGCGGGGAGTCGCTTGTCCCGCCTCCGGAGTCGCATTCCTCCATGCCCCTGCGCATGCGGGAGATGATGGAGCGGCGGCGGCAGGAGCGCCTTTTCACCGAGGGACTTCCCGTTCCCGGGTGGGTTGCCCTGGCGACGATGGATGGGCGCTTCCTGCGGGGATCGCCCGGGGCCGCCGAGGCGTTTCCCGCCGTGGCGGAGCACCTCCGGTCGCTGCCGAAGGACCAGGTCCCCCCTTCAACCCCCACCCGGATCCGGAGTGTATCGCGGGAGCGTTTCACCGTCGCGTTTGCCTCCCCGGAGGACGGGCGGTTCGTCATCGTGGTCGCCGTGTCGGTCCCTCGCATGCTCGGGCCTCTGGGGCACCAGGGAACGCTCTGGGCCGTGCTGGTGCTGGCCATGGCCGCGCTGGGGCTGGTGGCGGTGTGGTTTCAGTGGCGGTGGCTCGTTCTGCCCCTGCGCCGTCAGGCCGGACAGGTGAAGGAACTGCGCTGGGGAGAGGAGCGGCTCGCCCCGCCCCGGGGTTTTCTCGTCGAGGAAATGCACGACCTCGGAGAGGCTCTTTCACTCCTCTCCGGTGCGGCGGTGGAAAAGGAGGAACTGCAGCACCGCTACGTGGGTGACATCCTCGCGGCTCAGGAGGAAGAGCGGAGCCGCATCGCCCGGGATCTCCACGACGGCCCCCTGCAGATCGTCTCCTCCCTGATCCAGCGGGTGCAGCTCGCCCGTCTCGCCGGGAGCGCTCGGAAGGCCGAGGCGCCCTTGGGGAACGATGTGCCCTTCGCGGACGCCCGGGAGGAGCATCTTGCCCGGGCCGAGGACGCCGCCGGCTTTGCCCTGGCGGAGCTGCGGGGGATCTGCGATGCTCTTTCTCCGCCATGGATCGATCTGGGGTTGCTTCAGGCCATGGAAGAACTGGGGAATCGTCTTGCCCGGAGCTTCGGCGTGACCGTGACGGTGACGGGCGAGGGCGTTCCCGACTGTTCGAGGGATCACGTGCTCGCCCTCTTCCGGATCTTTCAGGAGGGGGTGGCCAATGCGGTGCGCCATGGCGGTGCGACGCACCTGTGGCTGCATCTCGCGGGCGTGGAAGAGGGTGTGTTTTTCGAGCTTCGGGACGACGGTTCGGGTGTTCCCGGCGGTCTCGATCCGGAAAAACTCCGCGCCGCGGGGCATCGTGGGGTGGTGGGCATGATGGAGCGGGTCGCCTTTTTCGGCGGCACTTTTTCCCTTGTCGCCGCTCCCGAGGGGGGAAGCGTGCTGCAGGTCCTTCTTCCCGGAGGAAACAGGGGGAGGATCTAGCGGAAAGGGGACGGGCGAGGTGCTCCTCAGAGCGCCTCTTTGTTTCCGGGACATGTCCCGGGAGTGCAAGAGCAAGGCCCTTGCACCGTATCCTTGCGTGAGTCCGGGGTTTCTTTTCTCTCCGGGGAACGTGGAAGCGCGATCTCCCCTCACTCCGGCAGAATCCGGAAAAGGTTTTCCTCCCGGAGGAGGGGCGGGACTCGGGGGCACCGGTGTCGGACCGGTTTCCGACGGTTGTTCCTGCCTTTTCGGAGGTCCCCGGCGGAACGGGGTAGGGTGTTGCCTTCAGGAAAAATCTTCCCGTCAGGCAAGGGGGATCTTTCCCAGATCGCCCAGAATGGAGACGACCCGGGGATCCGCTCGGCCACTCAAGTCCAGCACGGAGGTGGCGATCTGCATTCCCGCCATGTCGTGCCAGCTTGCCTCCGAAACGAGCACCCGGGGACGTATCAGATCGCGTCCCGCAGAGGCGAGGACGATGCCGACCCGTCCGTCGGAGAGTTCCACCACCGAGCCGGGAGGAAAGAGGCCGATGGCGGCGAGCAGGGTCCGGACGATGTGCGGGTCGAAATGGTCCCCCGCGTGGTCCACGAGGAGGTTGAGCGCCTGGCGTTTTGCGGAAGGCTCCTTGTAGACCCGTTTGGAGGTGAGGGCGTCGAAGACGTCCGCCACCGCGCCGACTCTTCCGAGAACAGGGATTTCACTGCCGTGCAGGCGGTCTGGATAGCCGCCCCCCTGCCAGCGTTCGTGGTGGGAACGGATGACGCTCAGGATGAGGGAATCCGTCACGCCGCCCCGTCGGGCCAGTTCCTCTCCCCAGAGGGCGTGGTTCCGCATGACGGAGAACTCCCGGTCGTCCAGTTTGGCGGGCTTGTTCAGGATCTCCAGGGGGACCCTCGCCTTGCCCAGGTCGTGAAGAAGTCCCCCCGTGGTGGCCGCTTCCACCAGGTCCGGCTGGTCGGGAAAAAGCCTGGAGGCGAGAAAGCCCGTGAGAAGCGCCACGTTGAGGGAGTGCACGTAGGTGTACTCGTCGGCGTCCCGTACCGCCGCGAGGGAAAAAAGGATCTGAGGCGTCCGGGAGAGCTCCCGGGCGAGAAGGCGTCCTGTGGCGGTGAGGGCCGTGAGATCCTCCTCGGCCCCTCCGGTCTCGTACATGCGTTCGAAGACCTCGCCGATCTGGCGCACGGTCTTCATCGCAAGTTCCGGATCCACTCGGGCCACGGGAATCTCACCCTGGCGGAGCAGGTGCTCCAGTTCCTCCACGGAGACGGAGAGTTCCTCCCGAACGAGGAGCGTGTCCACGCCCTGTCGCAGCAGGTTTTCCGAGACCGCCGCCGCATCCCCGTTCCAGGGATAGACCGATCCTCTCGGAAGAAGGAGGGCTCCGTCCTTTCCCACCACGTCCTCGGCGAGAATTCCCTTGCATTGATGCATGTCCGAGACGGCAACGCGTCGCACCACGTACACCGGGACACTCCCCCTCTTTCCGAAGCGTTTCTTCAATATCATTTCGAGCGGAGAATCTTTTTTTGAACACCATTGTAAAGATTTTGCGCTTTTTCTGCCAGAGCAGGAATGCTCTTTGAACAGGGGCCTTTTTGCCCAGCTGGAAGCGGCGTCTTTTGTCGGTCGTGTCGTGGTGTTCCGAAAGAGGCGGGTGCGTCGGCGTTTCTTCGTCGTGTGCGTCACGTGGTGAAAAGGCTGTCATGGTGAGCGGGGGCCAGGTGGTGGGTCAAATTGTGCAAAAAGGTTTTTATGGTGGTTGGCGGGAGTCTGCGGCGATGAACCGCACTTTTCCAGGAGTGCCTTTTTGTGCTCGAGTGACAGATTTCTGTCGGGGGGCGGATGCCCGCGGCGTTTCTTTTACGGCGCAGGGTCTTCGTGGGGCGCGTTCCCGGAATCCGCGGCGGGTGATGCGCCTCTTAGTTTATAATGGAATGAAACAGCGCGGCGAGGAGGCATGTCCCCCCGAAAGGCGCGGGGCACGGTGCATCGAAGCAGTCCTGCGGTGGGGGTGCGAACTCTCTTCCGCGGGAAAGGGAATGCCCCCTCGCCCATTCGACATGAAGGAGGAGTGCGGCATGGCACGGAACACTTGGAGAGAGCAGTTGGGAACGGGCGCGTGCGTTTCTGCGGAAAATGCGGCGCCCAGGGCGAAAGCGTCAGGAGGTCGGGTGTGGGGGATCTGGCTTGCGGCGGTCTTTCTCTTCGTCCTGTTGTGGGGAAGCGGCGCCGACGCGGCCCGGCTCACCATTCTCCACGTGAACGACACGCACGGGCACGCCTGGCCCTTCAATGCCGCGGGCGCGCCCGACGTGGGGGGCTTCGCCCCCATGGCCACGCTGGTGAAGGCCATCCGGGCCGAAGTCGAGGCCGCGGGAGGCCATGTGCTCTTTCTCCACGCCGGGGACATCAATACGGGCGTGCCGGAATCGGACATTCAGTCCGCCATTCCGGACATCGTGGCGCTCAACATGCTCGGCCTGGACGCAGTCACCCTCGGCAATCACGAGTTCGACAATGCCAGAGACACGCTCTACCGGCAGCGGCGTTTCGCCCGCTTTCCCTTTCTCGCCTCGAACATCGTGAGCGGTGACGAATTCCCCTTTGATGCACCTCTGCTCAGGGAGTTCGGCGACGTGACCGTTGCGGTGTACGGTCTCACCACCGAATCCACACCCATTGCCACCGATCCGGAGAACACGAAGGGGCTTGTCTTCCGGAACGCCGTCGAGGTCTCCCGGGCGCTCGTGCCTGTTCTGGCGAAGAGCGCGGACGTGGTGGTGGCCCTGACCCACCTGGGATGGCCCGTCGGCGCCGAGGAAGAGGGGGTCACCACCTCGAAATCCCTCGCCGAGGCGAAGATCCCCGGTCTCGACGTGATCGTGGACGGGCACTCCCACACCCTTTTCGACGACCTGCAGCGCGTGGGCGATGCCATTGTCGTGCAGGCGGGAGCCTACGGGGAATATCTCGGGCGTCTGGATCTGGAGGTGGAGCAGGGCCGGATCGTCGCCGCGACGTGGAAGGCTCTTCCCATCAATGTGAAGAAGGAGACCGGAAAGGACGCGGCGGGGAAGGCTGTCTACGGGCTCGTGGGGGATTCCGTTCCCGCCGATCCGGAGGTCGCTGCGGCGCTGGACTATTTCGCCGAGGTCGGCTCCGAGGGCCTCGACAGAAAAGTGGGCGAGACGAAGATCCTGCTCGACGGCGAGCGCGACCATGTGCGGAGCGGCG
Source organism: Synergistaceae bacterium UBA5560 (assembly GCA_002425685.1). Taxonomy (GTDB): domain Bacteria; phylum Synergistota; class Synergistia; order Synergistales; family Aminiphilaceae; genus Aminiphilus. The sequence continues at coordinate 55,750 of DIMS01000068.1, forward strand.
AGACGAACCTCTCGCACCTCCTCACCGACGCCATGCGCTGGAAGACCAACGCCAGTGTGGCCTTTCTCAATGGTGGCGGCATCCGCGCCTCCATCCCCGAGGGGGACATCTCCTACCGAAGCGTGCTCACGGTGCTTCCCTTCGGGAACACCCTCTATGCGCTCGATCTTTCCGGCGAGGACCTGCAACGTTTCCTGGACTCCGCCGCGAAGGTCTCCGCGGGCAAAGGTGGCTTTCCCCATTTTTCGGGCCTGACCGCCACCTTCGCGGACGGAACGGCCAGGGACATTCTCGTGGACGGCAAGCCTCTCGACAAGGCGAAGCAGTACCGCTTCGTCACCCTGAGCTTCCTGGCGAACGGCGGGGACGGTTACTCGGTGCTCAGGGAAATCAAGGACGCGGTGGGGCGTGGCTACGACACGGGATACACGGATGCGAACGTTTTTGTGGACTACCTGAGCTACCTGGGCGTCGTGGAGAAGACGGCGGAGGAACCGCGCATCCGCCGGTGAAGGCGCGTTTCGGGTGGCGCACTCACCTCCGTTGTGTTTGAAGTGACGGCTCAGGGGCCGAATGATCCGAGCAGAGGGTACAACAGATGGCCGAAGTTCAAGGGATGAGAGAGTGTCGCATGTGCTCTGCGGGCTTGTTCTCTCCGGCCGGGGTGGGTTGAGGGTATGTCGCGAGCGGCTCTCGATGACGAGGGCCGCTCGTTGTGTCGTCTTCTGTCCTGATTGGGGTGAAATCCCGTCCCGATTTTTTCAGGGTTTCCGGGCGATGATCGCCATTTCCTGCGACGTCTCCGAAAAGGGAGTGCCCGCCACGTCGGAGAGGCGATGTTCCACCACAAGGCCTCCGGACTCGAGTTCCCGGGTCAGCGTCTCCGGGCTGAAATACTGGAGCCAGTTGTAGATCACCCGGGTGTGCGACGGCTCCACGATGGTGTACTTATCCAGCACGACCTTTTCGCGCTCGTATTTGAAGACGTTCAGAAAGCCGTAATAGTCCTGCCGGGACCAGAATCCGTGCAGCAGGTTCTTTTCGCAGCGGATGGTTTCCTCCCGGAGGGCGAAGGCGTTCAGGGTGTAGGCGTCGAGCAGGACGGCGCCTCCGGGGTTCAGGAGTGTCGTGAACTTCCGGACGAGGCCGTGCCGCTGTTCCGGACTGAGTGCGCAGAAATCGCACATGATCAGAAGGATCAGGTCGAAACGGTCCTCCGTCTCCAGATCGAGGTAGTTCTGTTGGATGTACCGGATCTGGAGCCCTTTTTCCACCGCCCTTTCCGTCGCGTAGCGAAGGGAGCGCGAGGAGAGGTCGATTCCCGTGACTCGGGCTCCCCGTTCGGCCAGTGCTGTGGTGTACAATCCTGGACCGCAGCCGAAGTCGGCGATGGAAGTGGTGATGTTCACGCCGAACGTGGCGGCGATCCATTCCGCGGAGCGTTCGATGAAAACGTGTTTCCGCGAGGCGAGGTCGATCTCGGGGTTCAGGTGGTATTCAAGCATTTTCTCCGAAGTGTGTTCATCGGCCCACAGCTCCGGAGCCGTGTAGACTCCGAAGGGTGCAGGGCGCGTGAAAATTTCCCGCAGTGTGTCGAACATAAGCGGCCTCCTGTCGTGTGCAAAAGAAGATCTGTTCCGGAGGGAAGAAAAACAACAAAGTGCCGCTTCGCATCTATGGAAGGGCACGAGGCGCTGTGAGGGTTTCGTCATCGTGGATGCTGCTCGCTCAGGCAATCATAGATGTGCATTATGGCACGGCTCGAGATTTTTCGCAACGAGTGTGCGTCGGGCGAGGTGCGGATGTTTCCCGCACGGACGGCGAGGAATGGAAATCGGTCTTTCGGGTAAGATGGCCCCCACCCCAAAGTTAGAACGGGGGCCATATTCAGCCCGGCTGGGAGGTTTCGGTCGTCACCGGATGAACGCGTTGGGAAACCAGGTGACGAAGCCGGGGGCGAGTACAATGAGGACGAGCACCGCTGTCATGGCCGCGAGAAGTGGCGCGAGAAAGCGGAAGGAGTCCTCGTAGCGGACTCCCGCAATCTTGCAGGACGCGATGAGATCCACGCCGAGAGGGGGTGTGTTGGCCCCGATGGCGAGGTTCACGCAGACCATGACGCCCAGGTGAACGGGGTCGACGCCGAGCTGGTTGAGGATGGGTAGGAAGATGGGGAGCACGATGATGATGATGGCGATGGTCTCCATGAACATGCCCAATACGAGGAGGAGCAGGTTGAAGAGCAGCAGGACCACCCAGTAGTTGTTCGAGATGGCCAGAATGGCCGTTGCGACTTTCTGGGGAATGTCCTCGGCGGCGAGGATCCATCCGAAGAGGTTCGCCGCGGCGATGATGAAGAGAACGACCGCGCTGGTGCGCGCCACTTCCAGGGAGAGTTCGAGAACTCTCCGGGGTGTCACCTTCCGGTAGACGAACATGGCGAGAAAGAGCGCGTAGAGGGCTGCGACGCCGCCCGCCTCGGTGGCGGTGAAGATGCCCTTGAGAATTCCGCCCAGAATGATCACCGGGGCCAGCAGCGGAAGGGCGGCACCTCGGAGGGCGTCGAGACGCTCGTTCCAGCTGGCCTTCGGAAGGCGGGGATACTTTTCCCGCAGAGCGAAGAGGTAGGCGATGCCCATGAGGGCGCCTCCCGTGACGAGCCCCGGAAGAACACCGCCGAGGAAGAGTTTGCCGATGGAGGTGCCCATGGTCACGCCCAGAATGACCATGACGATACTGGGGGGGATGATGGTTGCGAGGGCTCCGGAGCATCCCAGAAGCGCCGCGCTGAAGGGAGGGCGGTAGCCCTGTTCTTTCATGGCGGGAAGCAGGATGGAGCCGATGGCGGCCACGTCCGCCACTCCGGAGCCGGAGATGGCTCCGAAGAACATGCAGGACACGACCATGACCATGGCCATACCGCCGGGGATGTGTCCCACCAGGGTGGAGGCGAAGCGCATGATCCGGGGCGTGATGTCCCCTTCGGCCATGAGGCTTCCTGCGAGAAGAAAGAGCGGGATTGCGAGCAGGGTGAACGAATCCACTCCCACCACCATGCGCTGGGCCACCACGAGAAGCGGTACGGTGGACTCGAAGAGCAGGTAGGCCGCGCCGGAGGCGGCGATGGCGAAGGCGATGGGAATTCCAGCAGCGATGCCCAGGGCCATGACGGCGAGAAGGGTCAGCATGATCGCCTCCCGCCTTTCTCCGCGTTCCGCGGAAAGGGGAGAAAGCTCCGTACTCCCAGTCCGAGGAGCATGAGCAGACATCCCGCGGGAAAGGCGAGATAGAGCACGCCCGCAGGCAGTTGCAGCGTCGTGGTGCGCAGGGGCCAGGTGCGCAGCACCACCTCGTACCCCGAGACGAGTCCCACCACGAGAAAAGCCAGCACACCCCAGTTTCCGAGACAGGCGAGAATCCGGGCGACATGTCGCGGCAGGGCGTCCAGAACGAGGGTCACTCCCATGTGCTCGTTCCGGCGCAGGGCGGCACCGGCGCCGAGAAAGGTGATCCACACGAGGAGTGTCTGGGAGACCTCGGCGCCCCAGGGAAGGGGCACGTGGAAGAGGTAGCGCGCCCCCACCTCGATCACCACTTCCGCGAAGACGGCGAGAAGGGCGATGGAGAGAAGCCCCTCCACCGCCCGAAAGAGCCGGTTAACGAACTCAGTCGCCATATTCCCGGACGAGGTCCATCAGCTCCTTGCCGAAGACCCCCTCGTACTCGGCCCACACGGGCTGCACCGCCGCCTTGAAGGCTGCCTTGTCCACCGCGTTCACGAGCATTCCCTTGTCCCTCAGAAGAGTGAGGAACGTCTCCTCCTGAGACAGGATCTGACGTCGTTCCTCGTCGCGCCATTTGACGGCGAGGCGCTCCACCGTGGTCTTGTCCGCGTCGGAGAGCTTGTTCCATACGCTGTTGTTCACGCAGAGGAGCGCCGATCCCCAGATGTGTCCGCTCAAGGAGAGGTATTTCTGCACTTCGTAGAAGGCGCTGGAAGCGATGATCGCCAGGGGATTCTCCTGGGCGTCCACCACGCCCTGCTGGAGTGCCGTGTAGAGTTCGCCGAAGTTGATGGGCATGGGAGAGGAACCCAGGGTCTTGAAGGTATCCAGGCGCATCTTGTCCGGGGTTACCCGGATCTTGAGCCCTTCCATGTCCTTGGGGACGGCGATGGGGCCTCGGCTGTTGGTAATGTGACGGAAGCCGTTCTCCCACCAGGCCAGTCCCTTGATGCCCTTCTTGGCGAGGATGTCCAGGAGCATCGCGCCGATCCTGCCGTCCATGGCCTTGTAGGCCGTCTCGTGATCCTTCCACGCATAGGGCAGGGCTTCGATGCCGAATTTGGGATCCAGGGATTGGAAGGAACCACCGCCGATGAGGCCACCATCCACGGTTTGCAGGGTCAGACCTTCGATGACGTCCTTCTCGTTGCCCAACTGTGCGCCGGGGTAGATCTTCACCACCACCCGCCCTTCGGTCTCCTTCGCCACGTCCTCGGCGAAGCCTGTGAGGCACACATTCCAGGCGTGGTCCTGATTCAGTACGTGTCCGATCTTGATCTCCACCGCCCCGAAGGCCGCCGAGGTGAAAAGCGTTGCCAGAAGCAGTGCCGTCGCCATAATGCTCATGCGTTTCGTCGTCATGATGGTTTTCAACCTCCCTCGAATCACGTCGCAGGTTTCCTGCGCGTCCGTACCGAAATATCCTCGGCACCGCTTTCGGGGATTCCACGGGTGCGAAGGATCTCTTTCGCCACCGTACTCCCCGGTCTTTTTCGTCGTCGTTCCACTGCGCCGCTCTTTCCGCTCTCCTGGGGCCACCTCCCGAGATGCCGCTTTTCCGCCTGCGTCGCACGCCCCGATGGAGGAATTCCTATCGGAGAGCGGGCCAAAAAGAAACACGTGTTTCGTAAAGGCGACGTTGATGAAGCATACTCCCCTTCTCTGCCCCGTGCAAGCGTGTTCTCACAGGGCTGATATGGCGGCGGCGATGCGGCGCATTCCCTCCTGCACGTCCTCCAGGGAGCGGCAGTAGGCGATGCGCACGCAACCGGGGGCGCCGAAGACGCTTCCCGGCACGATGGCCACACCGGCCTCTTCAAGAATGTACCGGCAGAACTCTCCATCGGGCATGCCGAAACGCCGCACAGAAGGGAAGGCGTAGAACGCTCCCTGGGGTACGGTGAACTCCATGCCGGGGATGCGTCGAAGCGCCTCGACGACGGCGTCGCGCCGCCGCCGGTATTCGGCGATCATGGTCCGCACGTCCTCTTCCGCGGAACGGAATGCCTCGGCCACACCCGCCTGGGCGAAGCTGCATGCGCAGGTGGAGAGGTTCTGGTGCACCTTCACGGCGTAGGGTTTGATGGCGGCGGGAAGGTGGGCGTAGCCGACGCGCCATCCCGTCATGGAGAACGCCTTGGATGCGGCGTTGATGGTGACGGTGCGCTCCCGCATGCCCGGAAGGCTTGCCATGCTCACGTGTGTGCCGTCGTAGAGGAATTTCTCGTAGCATTCGTCGGCGATGACCAGGAGGTTCCGTTCCGCAGCGAGAGTTGCGAGTGCCTCGAGATCGCTCCGGTGGAGAATCGCCCCGGAAGGATTGTTCGGCGTGTTGAGAAGAAGAATGCGGCTTTTCGGGGAGAGTGCCGCCGCGACGTCCTCCACCTGGAGGCGGAAATCCTTCTCGAGGCGGCAGGGAACGGGAACGAGCACACCTTCGGCGAGGGAGATCTGATCCGCGTAGGCGGGAAAGAAGGGGGCGGGGACGAGCACCTCCTCGCCTGGTTCGAGGACGGTGAGGAAAGTCATCATCAGGGCCTCAATGGCGCCCGCAGTGACCACGATCTCTCTTGCCGGGTCCGCGTCGAGGCCGTTTTCACGGCGGAGCTTGTCCGCGATAGCGCAGCGCAGTTCCTCCGTTCCCGCCATATCCGTGTAGTGGACGTCCCGAGCCTCCAGTGCGGCTTGGGCGGCTCGAACGGCGCAATCCGGCGAGGCGAAGTCGGGGCGTCCGATTTCCATGTGGATGACGGAGCGCCCGGCCTTCTCCAGTTCCGTGGCGCGGGCGAGAATCTCCCGGATGCCTCCTTCCAGAGGAATGGTTCGCATGCGGCTTGCAGGGCGAAATGCGTTCACGATGGGGCAACCTCCTCTCGAAGTCTCTGCCCCGGGAGATCTTCCGGTGTGTCCGTGGGAAGAACCTCCCGGATGCGTTTTTCCACGCAGTGGAGATGACGGAGCATGGCGTTTTTTGCTGCGGTGGGATTGCCGGAGCGAAGAGCCGTGACGATCTCCTCGTGTTCTTTCAGGGCCAATGCCACGGGGGCGCCGAGGGTTCTGCTGAGGGCGAGAAGAAGCGAAACCTTGGCGTTGATGCGGGAGACGAACTCGACGAAGAGAGAATTGCCGGACATCTCCGCGAGATAGGTGTGGAACATGCGGTCGTTCGCGGCGGTGAGCGCTCCGTCCTGGGCGTGGAGGGCCATCTTTTCGTTCCAGATGAGGTGTTCCAGGCGGTTCAGGTGAAGCTCGTTCACGGCGGCGCAGGCGAGCTCCATTACCGTTCCTTCGATGGTTCGGCGTGCCACGAAGGTTTCTTCCAGATCCTGCAGGGTGAGGACGGGAACCTGGAGCGTTCGGTCCTCCCGAGAGGCCGCAAGTCCCTCCGCGACGAGTCGCGTGAGGGCTCCCCGGACGGGAGTGCGGCTGATCTCGAGCCGAGCCGAGAGCGTCTCTTCCAGAAGGGGGGTTCCCGGTCCGAGGATTCCCTGGAGGATCTGGTTCTTGATGGTGAAATAGGCCCATTCGGTAAGGTTTCTTCGGGGATGCACGATCGATCATCCGTCCTTTCGTGGTGCGTCGGCGGAGGTGCGCCGGGGAAGAGGAAGACTCTTCGGGGCGTCGGGAAGGACGAGGACGCTCCCCGAGGGATGTCGGACCAAAGCGGCGTCGAGTGCCTCCTGAAGTGTAGCATACGGGGTGAGCGATGCTCGCCGTGCTGTCTCCGCCGGGAGCCCCTTGGTCACCACGGAGACACGGGCCTTCTCCAGGACGAGGGCCTGGGCAAAGGCCGCCGCCCCCGCGAGGAGGTTGTTCGTCTCGCCTTTCTCCAGGCGCCGGAGGATGTCCTCTGTCGAGAACCCGAGCAGCTCCGCGAATTCCCGATGTTCTCCCGTACCTTCGTCCATGGAGGCGGCGAGGATGATCTCCCCGTCGGGGCGGAGAGGCAGTTCCGCCGCGTAAAGTGCCTTCCCCGCCTGCCAGAGGTCCCGATCCTCCGGATGGGCTCCGGCGACGACGATGTCCGCCTCTGGAACGGCTGTGCCGAAGAGACGCAGGGCTTTCTCCACTCCGAGTCGGTGGGCGTGTACGGGGTCCCCCGCTACGAGATCCGCCACGGCTCCGTCGGCATTGACGAGGACGTTCACGAGAAACCGCAACCCCGCGAGGCGCGCTGCCTCGTCCATCTCCCGCCTGGCCGCGTTGTCCGGAGCACCGAGGCGGATCGAAGCATCACGGGTGACGCGGAGATGCATGGCCGCGATCGCCTCCAGGGAAGAGACCCCGGGAAGGACGATCTTGCCTCCTCCGGACCAGCCGCAGTAGCGGTGGGGAAGGATGCTTCCCACGGCGAGGACGAGATCCGCCGCCTTGACCAGCGGATTTACCCGAAGAGCGGTTCCCGCCGACGTGACGCCCACGGAGACGAGATGTCCTCCGGGGTTGTGGCTCACCGAAGCGACGGACCGGGCCACACGCTCTCCGACCTTCGCGGTGACCTCCCGGGGTGACAGTGCACGGTGGGAACCCGTGGCGAAGAGGATCGTCGCCGCCTCCTCGTAGACACCTCCCTGGGCCAGTTCCCGGAGCAACGGAGGAAGGATGCGGTCCGCAGGCGTGTCCCGGGTGAGATCGTCGCAGAGGATGAGCACGGAGCGTGCTCCCCGGGCGAGTTCCCGAAGGGGTGGTGTTCCCGTGGGATGGAGCAGTGCCTCCCGGAGGCATTCCTCGAGATGTGCCAGTGACGGCGCCGTGCTGGAGGGAAAGACTCCGAGAAGGCGTTCGCCGGGGAGTGTCGCGGCGATTCCTCCTTCGCCGTAGGGTATCCGGAACGTGTGCGGAATGCCGGTATCCTTCACGGGAGCCTCTCCGCCTACCGCAGCAACAGTTGCACCAGCCCCATGCTCACGCCGGGGACGTAGGTGAAGAGAAGAAGGCACCCGATCATGGCAAGAATGAAGGGAAAGACGTTCCGGGAGATGCGCTCCATGTTCACTCCGGAGACCGCCGAGGCGACGAAAAGATTCGCGCCGTAGGGAGGTGTGACGAATCCCGTTGCCAGGGCCACGGTCATGACCAGGCCGAAATGCACCGGATCCACCCCCATTCGGGTTACCACGGGGAGGAGGATGGGCGTGAGGATGATCATGGAGGAGATGTTGTCCACGAAACAGCCCACCACGAGCAGAAGTCCGTTGATGAGGAGCAGCACAAGCGCCGGAGAGGTGGTCATGCTCGTGAACCATTCGCCGATGCGCAGGGGGATCTGCTCCATGGCGAGGTAGCTTGCGAAGGACATGGAGAGGCCGATCATGAAGGTGGTGGCGCCGTTCACGAGGGTGGCATCCTTGAACGCGGCGTAGAGATTGGCGAAGTCGAGTTCCTTATAAATGAAACGTCCCACGAGAAGGGCGTAGACCACTGCCACCACGGCTGCCTCGGTGGGGGTGAAGATGCCTCCGTAGATGCCTCCCAGGATGATCACGGGAACCATGAGAGCCCAGACCGACTCCTTGAAGGAAGCCCAGAGGCTCTTGCGAGGTCCTTCCTTGGCGGAGGCGGCGAAACCTTTCTTTCGTGCGATGATGTAGGAGACGCCCATGAGTGCGCAGCCGATGACGATGCCCGGAACGATGCCCGCCATGAAGAGCTCTCCCACCGAGGCTCCGGAGACGACGCCGAAGATGACGAAAGGAATGCTCGGAGGAATGATGACGCCGATGGATCCCGCCGCGGCGGTGAGTGCCGCCGCGAAGGCGTCGTCGTAGCGGCGGGCGTGCATGGCTGGGATCATGAAGGATCCGATGGCGGACACCGTGGCAGGTCCCGATCCGGAGATGGCGGCGAAGAACATGCACGCCACCACGGTCACCATGGCGAGTCCGCCTGTAATGAAGCCAACGAGACCTTCCGCGAGGGCTACCAGACGACGCGAGATACCCCCGTAGCTCATGAGGGATCCCGCGAGCATGAAGAAGGGAATGGCCAACAGGGGAAAGGAATCGAGAGCGGCGAAGGCGTTCTGGGCGATGAGAATGAGAGGAATGTCGCTCGTTGTGGCCAGGGTCAGGGCTGTAGCGAGTCCCAGAGCGATACCGATGGGAATGCTGCAGGTGAGAAAGAACGTGAGGGAACCGAAAAGCACCAGAATGTCCATGTCAGGACACCTCCTCCTTTGAGGCGAGGGTACGGAAGAGATCGTGCAGTTCCTCCAGCAGGCGAATCGCCATGAGAATGCACCCCGCCGGGACTGCTGCGTAGGCGTACCCCATGGGAATGCGCATGGCTGGTGAAACCTGTCCCCGGAGGAAGAGGATGGAGGTCAGCTCCGTTCCCTTGTAGGCGAGAAAAACGCTGAAGCCGAACCACACGAGGAGTACCGCCATTTCTCCGAGAATACGGGAGCGCCCCCGCAGGGCGTTCAGAAGCATTTCGATCCGGAGATGGCGCCGTTCCTTGACGGCAAAACTCGCACCGATCCAGATTTGCCAGAGGAAGAGGTAGCGGGCGAGTTCCTCGCTCCATGAGAGGGATTGCTGAAACACGTAGCGCATGACAACCTGAATGAAGACGAGCGCCACCGAAAAGGCGAGGCTGCCCACGAGAAGGTATTCCTCGAAGTGGTTCCATATCTTCCTGACCATGGCATGTCTCCTTTTGCGCGGATTGCGGGAGAAGAACCGGAACGCCCGGTGGGGCGTTCCGGCGACGAGGTGCCCGGGGCAATCTTCGTGGTCGGGAGTGTGATGTACGCCGACGCCCCTGCGGGTTTACTGGTTAGCCTTTTTGGCCAATTCGATGAGATCCTCGCCGAGTTTGTCCTTGAATTCGTCGTAGACGGAAAGTGTGGCCTGAATGAAAAGATCCTTCTCTTCGGAGGTCAGCTCGTTGACTTCCATGCCAGTCTTCTTGAGTGCCTCGATCATCTCCTGGTCCTGCTGATCCGAGAGCTTGCGCTGTGCGTCGCGGTACCGTGCCGCGCCTTCGACGAGGACCTGCTTGAGATCGTCCGGAAGCTTCGAGAAGAAGCCGTCGTTGATCAGTACTGCCGTGGCGGCGTAGACGTGCCCTGTAAGTGAGTAGTATTTCTGGACCTCGTAGAACTTGGAGGTGTAGACGAGAGGAATGGGATTTTCCTGGGCGTCCACGGTTCGTTGCTGCAGGGCCGTGTAGAGTTCGCCGAAGCTGATGGGCGTGGGGTTGGCGCCGAGAGCCCGGAAGGTGGCCATGTGCACGGGGTTCTCCATGGTGCGGATTTTGAGCCCCTTGAGGTCCTCGGGCTTGGTGATGGGACCCCGGTTGTTCGATGTGTGGCGGAAGCCGTTCTCCGCGTAGGCGAGGTTGCGGATGCCCAGCGTGAGAAGCTGTTCGTTCAGTTTCTGCCCGAGTTCGCCGTCGAGGGCGTTGTAGGCGGCCTGTTTGTCCTTGAAGAGGAAGGGAAGGTCGAAGACCTGAAACTTGGGCTCGAACCCCGAGAGAACTGCCACGGCTGGGATCGTCATGTGGATCGTTCCGAGCTGGACGCCTTCGATGGCCTGGCGGTCGCCGCCGAGCTGGCCGTTGGGGTAGAGTTCCACCGTGATGCGCCCCTGGGACGCCTCTTCCACATAGGGCTTGAAGACATCTTTGGCTGCGATGTGGGTGGACTGTGTCTCCGGAACCACATACGCGAGCTTGATCTTGTAGGTGTCCGCCGCCATGGCTGTTCCGGCCGCGAGAAGAGTGGCGACAAGCAGGGTCGCCGTCAACCATTTCCGCAACATGTGCATACCTCCTTGCATCACAGTGCACAGGCGCTTTTGCTCCGCCCCGGTTCCGGCGAAGTGCGCTCCGCACGGCGGAAAGCCGTGCACGAACCATCCCAGGCGCGCTTTCTCCGTCTCTTCTGCGTCCCGGCTTCGGCATCAGCTCCTTCAATTCTCCTCGATTTAGTGCATACCGTATGCAGGAAATAATCGAGGCTGAACTAGGATTTGAGTAGAGAAAATATAGCATATTCGGAGGAATTTGGGAAATGATACATGGACACAAAAGCGGCTTTCCTGTATAACTTGATTTGGGATCCCGTGCTTCGTAACGAAAACTTTCGTCCTGTTTCGTCAGTGTTTCCGTAGCATGCTCTACACGCTCGAACGCGCTCATTCCAAGAGAAACGCAGTTTGCTCCACGAAAAAAAACCGGGGCGACGATGTCTCGCCCCGGAAGCCGTGAAAATGGACCGGACTCTTTGAGGAGTTCAGATGTATCCAATAAACTTGTGGGTCGGAGGGGCGGGGGAGCGAAGAGGGAAATGGTCCGGTCTCCGGGGGCCGGGAAACGGAACGAAGGGCTGCTCGTGCCGAAGGCGTTGCCGCGCACGTAATCCTTGTGAAGAGAGGAGTCTTTTCATGTCGAAAACCGCCTATGCGCCGGTCACTTCCGAGACGGTGCGATGTCTCCGGAAAATTCTGGGTGAACGCAACGTGACCGTCGAGGAGGAGAAACGCCTTGTCTATTCCCGAGACGAAGTGGCAGCGCATCTCTGGCACCGCCCGCACCTCGCGGAGGCGGTGCTCTTTCCCGAGACNNGCCGGCACGGGGCTCTCCGGCGGCGCCGTTCCCGCCTGCGGCGGCATCATCCTCTCCTTCGAGAAGATGAACCGCATTCTCGAAGTGGACACGGAGAACCTCACTATCACCGTCGAACCCGGTGTGGTGACGGCGGACATCAACCGCGCCGCCGCAAGGGAAGGCCTGCTCTATGCGGGAGATCCCTGCAGCGGCGACGCCTCCTTCATCGGCGGCAACGTGGCGGAGAACGCCGGGGGCAACAAGGTGATCAAGTACGGCCCCACCGGCGCGTCGGTGCTCGCCCTGGAAGCGGTGCTCGCGGACGGTTCCGTCACCTGGTTCGGCGGCAAACGCCGCAAGGACGTGACGGGCTACGACTTCGCGCACCTCCTCGTGGGCTCCGAGGGGACGCTCGCGGTGATCACCAAAATCGTCCTCAAGCTCCTTCCCCTTCCCTCCAGGGTAGTAGACCTTCTCGTTCCTTTTCGGGACGTGGAGACAGCCATGCGTTTCGTTCCCCGCATCATGACCGAGGGAAAGATTCTCCCCTCCTCCATCGAGTTCATGGACCGCCGGTCCATCCTTTTGGTGGAACGCTATCTGAACACCACCATGCCCTGTCACGAGGCGGAGGCGCATCTCATCATCCAGCTCGAAGGCGGGGGTACATCAATCCTGGCCGATGACTACGAGCGGGTTGGTGACCTGTGCCTTGCCCACGGGGCTCTCGAAGTCTTCGTAGCGGACAACCGGAACACTCGTGAGAAACTGTGGAAGGCGAGAAAATCCGTTGCCGAGGCTACCTGGGCCTACGCTCCCGTCCAGGTGATCAACGAGGACATCGTGGTTCCCACCAGCGCTGTCGCCCCCCTCATGGGAGGGCTCGCGGCGATCACCCGGGAACGAGGCATCTCCCATGTGGCCTACGGGCATGTCGGGGACGGCAACATGCACGTCTCCCTCTACCTCGAAGAGGAGAATGCTTCCTGGGAAGTGCTTCTCGAAAGGGCCAGGGGAGATCTCTACGCACTGGTGCGGGAACTCGGCGGGACACTCACGGGAGAACACGGGGTCGGGCTGAAGCGTCGCGACTATGTTCCCCTCTTTCTCGACGAGGCGCAAATGGCCCTCATTCGTCGGGTCAAGCTCGCCTTCGATCCCAACAACATCCTCAACCCCGGCAAGATCGTTCCCTGGGAGGAGTTTCCGCCGGAGTCGCTTCCGGAAGCACGCATCCACCGGACGGACGTCTCTCCGCCGTGCGGACATGCCTGACGTCGCTGCGGAGACGGGTGCGTCATCGCGGGGGCATTTGCGTTCTCTTTCACGCCGGTATCGGAACGAGAAAGGGAAGCACTATTCCAGCCCACGGAAGCCGGGTGGTCCGGTGCGCCTCCGCCTCAACGTGCTGCAACGGTTTCCCCGTTGAGAAAATCGACCGCGTAGCCAAGTTCGACATCTTCGTGTGCGGCATATGCCAGGATGGTCGGGACCGTTTTCGGAATCCGGCGGGTCGGAAACACTCCACCGACGCTGTCGCGGCTGTCCAGCCGGATTTGCCCGTCCTGGTTCACGGAGCGCCCGTAGGGATACGCGATTGTGTACCCTTCGGGCATGACAATTTCTCCCCCGGCCAGGCCGAAGGATCCGTTTGTTCCATGGAAGCCGATGACGCATGAAGAAGGCCTCTTCGCAAAGAATGCCGGTGGTCCTTCTCCGGAGCTTTTTGTCCCGGGATTGATCAGTACGGCCACCGGCCCGGAAAAGCACGGCTCTTGCGGTGTGATGTAAAGATCTCCCAGGGAGAGGAAGGTTCCGTCCCGCTTGTCGTACATGACCGGGCTCTCGAAAAATGTTTCCGAGGAGGTGAAAAAACCGCACAGATCCGCCGCGAGCTGGTCAAAACCTCCATAGTTGCCGCGCAGGTCAATGATCACCCCGGGAACGTCGGCTGCGGCGAAAGTGCTGACCGCTTCACGAATTCTCCGGTAAATTTTCTCCGGGTAGGCGGACATGTCGTTCAGGTCCGCAAAGGCCCTCAAACGAAGATAGCCGTACCCTTCCGGCAGTATCCGGAAATCCACTCTGCCCGAAAAATCCGGCCGGACCGCGAAATTCAGCAGCGAGAACGTCTTTCCCCCGTCTTCTTCCGCCGTCAGGCCGATCCGCCGGAATTCCGCCGAACCGGGATTCCTGAAAACGATCTCGATGTGGGTGTTCACGGGTGCCCGGACCAGTAATCTTGCCTGTTCCAGCCGGTAATGCTCGGCGGTGGCAATCGAACTTTCGACATTGGGCGAAACGTCGCTCGTGAGCGCCCTGTAAGGAACTCGCCCTATGTCGATTCTTCCTATGGCTTCAACGGTAGGCACGTCTCCCCACCGTGCGATCTCTGCCCCCGCAAGAATTCCGGAGCGGCTTGCCGGCCCGCCCGGAAGCACTGCCGCAACAACGACACGATGATCATCCGTCTCGGCGAGTGCAAGACCATATCCTCCCCCGATCAGTTCATGGCTTATGGACAAGGGGATCGAAGGATCACCGGCGGTCAGGCTGATGTGCCCGTCCGGGATCGAGAAAAGGTACTCGTGGAGGTAGCTGTAATAGGCTTTTTCGTCATGGAGCGTCTCGGCTTGGCGGATAAGAGGCAGATAGTGCGCGAAGAGAGCGGACCAGTCGATTCGCTTCCAGTCGGTGAAGGCATATTCCCGGGAAAGCTTGTCGTTTGCCGCGGCGAAGGCCTCCGTCCAACCCAGGTCCGTATAATCGGCCCTGTCCGGGGCAGTGAAGTCCGCCTCAGGTTCCTGTGCGCTTTCAGGGTACGCCTTCGTACTCAGCCCGGCAAGAGAGAGAAAAACCACGATTACCGCCACTATGATTTTTCGAAGCGTCACTGTCATCTTCCTCCTCGCTTTGGCTGCACCGGTGTTGTTTTCTCTCCGTCCGTACGGTCTGCCACATGTTCTCCCCTTTCCCTTAGAAAAGTGGCGAACGCACCGGTATCGCCAAGGTGCCTGCCGCATCGCTTTCCTTGTGAGGGATCTCCAGGCTGTCTGTTCCGCTCCCTGGAGCATTATCGACGCCGTTTTCGGGCGGAGGATTCGTCTCCTGACATTTCCGGGATGAACATGTCTCCCGCGGTCATTATCTTCTCTTTCGCCGTCCTGTCCAGGGCCGCATGTACTTACACCATCCACGAGAACCACGGATGACTCCTCACCGAAAAGACGGACGGCATCCGGGCCTTGGGCCTCGTGGAAAAAACGGGTATACTGCTTTGGGCGGCTGTTGAAAAGCAAAACAGTTTTTTGTTGTGCGGTCTGGCGTACACAGCGGCGGGTCCACATCTGGAAGGAGTGACGCTTCATGGAAGACGAAAGTTTAAGTCAACGTCCGCAGTGCCGCTTGAAGAACGAAACAGTGCACTGACGCCGCACGGACGTTCCTTTCTCCTGGTCCGGCGGCGCCGGATCGGGAAAGGGGTTCTTTCTCCGCTCGTTTTCTGCCGGTTTTTCCGGCATCCCCCCCTTCTTTGATCCCTGACACGACTGCACTCATCCCGTAGAGGAACGGCTGCCGGTCTTCGGCGCAGCGGTTCCTGTCGTATGCGTTTTCCTGAGGGAGAGCGGGAAAGGAGGGGCGCCATGACGTTGCATATTGACACGGTGTTGTCGGAAGTTGACGCAGCCCTTGAAAATCGCCGTTTCGCGGAGCTCAAAGAGCGTCTGTGTGGTATGGAAGTCGCCGACCTGGCGGATCTTTTGGAAAGCGTCCCCTCCGCCAAGGGATTGCTCCTGTTTCGCCTCCTGCCCAAGGACACGGCCATCGAGGTATTCGAGATGATGGAAGGAGGGCACCGGGAGGAGTTGCTCGCCGCCTTCTCCGACGGGGAAGTGGCGGAGCTTATGGAGAACATGTCCGACGACGACCGGACGGCGCTTTTCGACGAGATGCCCGCCAAGACGGTGAAAAAGCTCCTCCGGCTCCTGTCTCCGGAGGAACGGACCCTGGCGAATCGCCTTCTCGACTATGCCGACGGTACTGCGGGGCGCGTCATGACCCCGGAATATGTGGATCTCCGGGTGCGCATGACCGTGGAGGAGGCCATAGAAAGAATCCGCAGGCTCGCGCCGAACAAGGAGACCATCTACACCTGCTTCGTGGTGGATGAAATACGGCGCCTCGTGGGTGTGGTGGAGCTGGAGGAACTTATCCTCGTCCGGGCCGGAACGCCCGTGGAAGAGGTGATGGACGACGCTCCCGTTTCCGTCGCCACCGACACGGACCAGGAGGAGGTTGCCCGAATCCTGTCGAAATACGACAGACAGGCTCTTCCCGTGGTGGACCGTCAGGGGCTTCTCGTGGGGATCGTCACCTGGGACGACGTGCTCGACATCGTGGAGGAGGAGGCTACGGAGGACTTTCACCGCATGGCGGGTATCTCCCCCACGGAGGAGAGCTATCTGGAGACGGGAATCCTCGCGTTGGCGCGGAAGCGACTTACCTGGCTTCTCATCTGCATCGTCACCGAGACCATGACATCCTCGGTACTCAAGGGATACTCCGATGCATTGGAGCGTATGGTGGCACTCGCCTTTTTCATCCCTCTACTCATCGACACGGGGGGTAACGCGGGGACCCAGGCGGCCACGCTCATGATCCGCGGCATGACCCTCGGTGAGATTCGCAAAAAAGATCTCTTTCGGGTGCTCTCCCGTGAGATTGTCACAGGGCTGCTCCTCGGAGGTGTGCTGGGGCTCATCGCCCTGATTCGGGTCTCTTTCATGGGGCTTGACGGTGGTGTGGCCCTCACCGTGGCTCTGGCCCTGGTGACGGTGGTGTCGCTCGGCAATCTGGCGGGCGTCTGCCTCCCTTTCATCGCTCGGTTGTTTCGGATCGATCCGGCGGTCATGTCCGGCCCTTTCATCACGACCATCGTGGATGTCATCGGCATTATGGTCTATTTCGAGATCGCCCACCTGATCCTCGGCCTCTGACGTGCTCCTTCGCCGCATTCGCCGGGGCGAGGAATGCCTGCGACGTGGTGTGGGGGCCGAGGGTGCGGCGACGGGCCGTTGCATCCGCGACGGCCCGGGAGAGAATATGGTTTCTGGGCCGTCGGAACAACCTCTATGAGTGCCGTTCCGACGTGGGAAGGCCGGAGGCTCTCTACGGAGGGGCGTAAATACGGAAACCCCGGGGAGGGTGTGCACTCCTCCCCGGGGTCTTTGCTTCCCCTGCGGAGACGACGCGGGGCCTTTCGTGGTGGTGTTCCCGTTCGGCTCGCTTCGGTCTGGGCGTTCCGCCTCAGACGGTCTCGATCCAGTCGAGGCCGAGCCGGCAGAGGGTCTCCCGTTCGGGCAGGCCCGTCTCCCGGTTCCATCCCATGGCGTTGTAGAAACTGTCCAGGGCGACGGCGAGGTTCACCTTTTCTCCGGCGCCCCGTCCGTCCCGTCCGGGCTCGTCGGTGAAGCGCGCCGGAAGCGAATCGTCCTTGCGGGAGAACCCGAACCGGGCGTTGATGAGGCGCTCCAGGTTGATCACCGCCTCGGCCCGCCGGAGCAGCTCTTCCTTCGAGACGGGACGCCCCAGGGCGCAGCTCAGCAGTTTCGCCCAGGTGGCAGGCTTCACCGCGAGCGTGATGGAGGCGAACAGACACGTCCCGAGCAGGTTCGTGGCCATGCAGAGTTCCTGGAAGGGTTTGATCCATCCCTTGTTGCCGTCCTCGGTAAAACTGATCTCCCCCAGGATGTCCAGCTCGGGTTCCTTGTAGCCGAAGGCGTCGATGCAGGAAGCATAGGGGCGCAGGTGATCCGCTCCCCGGGGGGAAACGGCGTGGACCACCGCCTCGCCCTTGCTGGCTCGAACGCCGTCGGCGGCCATCTCCAGCCCTTTCACGTGCATGGCGGCCTTTTCCGCGTCCTTGCCGAGGCGCTCGGCGGCACGCTTCACCCCTTCGGCGAGGAGATCCCCCAGTCCTTCCCGGCGGGCGATCTTGGGCACGAGGTCGAGCATTCCCTTCACGTCGCCGAAGGCGAGGGACATGCCCCAGTCGGCCTCCTTCAGGACGCCCGTCTCGAACCACTCCATGGCAGTGGCCACGGCCTGTCCGGCGGAGATTACGTCGAGGCCGAGGTCGTTGGCCCAGTGGTTCGCCGCGGCGATGGCCTCCAGATCGGTGATCTCGCACTTGCTGCCGAAGGCCGCCACGGTTTCGTACTCGGGGCCGCCACCTTCGAGTCCTTCGAAGGGGCCCTTGCGGATGCGGGTGTGCCGTCCGCAGGCGATGGGGCACCCCGAGCAGGCGTAGGGCTTCACCTCCAGCGTTTCATGGTAGGCCTTGTGGCCGAGGAGGGACCGGCTTTCGGGAAACTCGTCCCGCTGCCAGTTCCGGGTGGGGAGGATTCCCAGGATTTCGATGGAGTCGTAGAAGGAGGGGGTGCCGAAGGGATGCAGCTCCTCCCGGACGAAGGTCTCGGCGAAGAGTTCCTCCCGGGCCGCCTTGGCGGCCTCGCGGAGCCCCTCGGGATCGGCGATGGGGAGTGTTTTCGTCCCCCGTACCGCCACGGCCTTGAGTTTTTTGCTCCCCATGACGGCGCCGGGACCGCCCCGTCCGAAGGCGCGGTGCTTGTCCGTCATGATCGCGGCAAAGCGGACCAGGTTCTCTCCTGCGGGGCCGATGGAGGCCACCTGCCATCCCGAGCCGTCGAGCCGTGCCTTTACGGCGTCCTCCGTCTCGGCGACGCCCTTCCCCCAGAGGTTCGACGCATCCTCCAGGCGTGCCGTGCCGTCGTCCACGACGAGGATCTTCGGGGACGACGCGGCACCGGTGATCACCAGAAGATCCGCACCGCTCCGCTTGAGCGCCGGGCCGAAGTGTCCTCCGCCGTTGGAGGCTCCCAGCGTGCCTCCCGCAGGCGAGCGGAAGAAAGCCACACACCGTCCGCTGCAGGGCGCGGCTGTTCCGGAAAGCGGTCCTGCGGCGAAGATCAGGGGGTTGTCCGGCCCGAGCGGATCCGCTCCTTCCGCCGCGAGATCCAGAAAGAGCCTTGCCGCGACACCCTCGCCGCCCACATAGTCTCGGAACCATTCCTCCGGAAGCCCGCGGATCTCCGCCGTGCCGTCGCTCAGATTCACGAACAACGCCTTGCACCAGTTGCCCTTCATGCCTTTTCCCCCTCCTGTGCGGATGTCTCCGCCGGGGAATGCGCGGTCCTCCGGCGGAGCGGAGCCTGTGCAGTGTCATTGTACGCCATCACGAGGGTTTCACTCAACGGTGTCTTCGTGGCGAAGGGGGAAAGAATGGGTTATAATCGGCCTTGCCGAATCGGTGTCCTCGTTTGCCCGCCGAAAGAGGAATCCGCGTCCTTGCGGACCCGAAGCCGGCGGAGTGGATGCGGGTTCCGCAGAAACGCCCGTCTTCGGGAGGAGGAACAGGCATGGATGTCCTGGAGCTCTATCGCATTGCCACGGAACGCGTTCCCGCCTACAGAAGGTTTCTCGGGGAACGGCTCGGCGCCGTTCCCGCCTNNTTCCCGCCGTCGCCACCCTGGAGGACTTCTCCATCCTGCCCTTCACGGACAAGGGAAGCTACATCAAACGGTACGCTCTTGAGGAGATCTGCCTTGACGGGACGCTCCGGGGCAAACACGTGCTCTGCCGGAGCTCCGGAACCTCCGGAAAGGCTACCTACTGGCCACAGTTGCCCGAGCAGGAACGTTACGTGGCGGACTATCTCCTGAGCGATCTGGAGGAATCCTTCGCGGTGAGCGTCAATCCCGCGCTGGTGATCGTGGCCCTGGGGCTCGGGTCGTGGATCAGCGGTGAACTTACCACCTGGGGGCTGCGAAACCTGGGGGTCCAGGGGGGAAACATCACCCTCGTCTCGCCGGGACTCAACATGGAAGAGACGGTGGAGATTCTGGAAACCTTCTCTCCCCGCTTCGCTCAGACGGTGATCTACACCTATCCGCCCTTTGCGAAGACGCTCCTCGATCTGGCGGAGCAGAAGGGCATTCCCCTGAGGGAGCTGCGCATTGCTTTCCGCCTCGCCGGAGAAGGGTATTCCGAGATCTTCCGGAGCACCCTGAACCGGCGCATGGGACGGAACGAGGGGGACCTGTCCTCCGTCCTCTCGGGGTACGGCGCCACGGATTTCGGCAGCGCCGGCAAGGAGACGCCTTTGTGCGCGGCCATCAAGCGGCTTCTCTTCGAGAACGACCTTGCGGAAGCGGTGCTGGGGAGACGGGAGATTCCCTCTCTCTGCCAGTACGATCCGGGAAGCCATTTCCTCGAAACGGACCAGGAGGAGCTGGTGGTCTCCCGCTACCAGGCGGTTCCTCTGGTGCGGTACCGCACGGGAGACCGGGGTGTTCTTCTTGGATACGACGACCTTCTGGGCCGCCTTGCCGCGGCAGGGGCGGATCCTCTGGCGTTGCTCGAACACCGGGGCATGTCGTGCGAGACGGTGCGTCCGCTCCCCTTCGTGCTGGTCTGGGGACGCATCGACGGAGGCGTCACCTTTTTCGGCGCCAATGTCCTCGTCTCTCAGGTGAAGGAAGTGTTCGAGAGCGATCCCGAGCTGGCAAGGCTCTTCACGGGTGATTTCAGCCTCCGCAAGACCGAGGACGACCGGCTCGACCCCGTCCTGGAGATTCTGGTGGAGCCCCGTCACGGCGTCGATCCCGATCTCGGCGCGGCGGCGCGGCTCGTCGCCCGGGGGCTCGAAGAGCGCTCCACGGAGTTCGCCACGGTACGGAAGACCCAGGGGGACAAGGCTCTTCCGCGGTTGGTGCGGGCCCCGTCGGGGTTCTTCGCGGGACACCACAAGATCCGCTACGTTTCCTGAGGAAGGAGCGCCATGCCCGCCCGCGGGGTGGTGCAGCCGGGCGGGCCGTCATTCCGGAGACGTGTCCGGCCCCGGTTCTTTCAGCGTCCGTACTGCCGAGAGCAGTTCGTTCCGGATGGAGTCGTCCAGGCAGGAGAGAAGTCTTCCCAGGCAGCAGAGGTGGAGGGAATAGTAGACGTTGAGTCCCTCCTTGCGGTCCCGGATGACTCCGGCGCTGCGGAGCACCGCGAGATGCTTGCTGATGGTGGTCCGGTCGAAGGGGAAATCCCCGGCGATTTCGCAGACGCAGCGCTCTCCCTTGATGAGGCGCTCCGCGATGGCGAGGCGCACTGGATGGGCCAGGGCCTTGAAGACGGAACTCTTGCGTTCGAGGAGATAGTCGTTCATGGGATGGACCTCCCGGAAAAAGAATGAGACGGCTGTTTTTCGTGGCTTTTGTGGCTATGGTACCACGTGAAGATTCCCGAAGAAAACCGGTGTCGCCCGGCCGGATCCGCTCTGTTTTCCGGGAAGGGGTTCGGCGGAACCGGGTGATTTTTCCCGGCGGTCGTTCCGGAGAGCGGAGGAGGGAGTGCCTATGCGGATTCTGGCGCTTGCAAGGGATGTTCCGGGAACGTCCCCCGAGGCGTTTGCGCCCCATCTGGACGCCGAGGCCCTCCGCGCCTGGGAGCTGCATCAGGCGGGACTTCTGCGGGAGATCCACTTCAGGGCTTCCCGGCGGGATGCGGTACTGCTTTTGGAGTGCGCCGACGAAGCGGAAGCCCGGGATGCCCTCGCCTCACTCCCTCTTGTCAGGGAAGGGCTGATCACCTTCGAGGTAATTCCTCTGGTGCCCTACGACGGTTTCGCAAGGCTTTTTCGTTAGCGTTCCGTTACCTGGAAATGGCAGGGCAGCGTGTATAATGATGGTGCCGCAGAGTCGTTCCCGCTCTCGGAAGTGCTCGCATGGGGCGGGGAGAGTGCGGGGCATCCGCCGGAAGAGGTGTAGTGATCCATGGATCAGCAGGACAAGACGACCCTCCGCCACTTCAAGGTCACGGCGATTCCCTTCGTGGCCATCTTTTCCCTCATTCTCGTTCTCAGCTACATGGTGGCCGTTCCTCTCGCGTCGCCCCTCGCCTGGGCGGCGCTGTTCTCCTTTTTCATGCACCCCCTGCATTCCCTGCTTTCGGAGAGGCTCTTCCGGGGACGGTTCCGGAACATTGCCGCAGCGCTCGTCACCGGAGCGATCCTCCTGCTCATCGTCATCCCAGGCGTCTTCGCGGGGACCATGCTTGCCCGGGAAGTGCTCCGCAACTACGGACGCATCCTCGACCTGATGGTCGAGTTCTCCGGTTCCCTCGACGTGGCGGACCTGAAGGCGTTCCTCCCCCAATGGCTCGCCTCCCGCATCGGCCCCTTGGGAGACTATGTGGACTTTCTTCGGGACAATCTGCAGCAGGCGGGGGGATGGACGGCGTCCCGCCTGGCCACCCTTTCCCGTGCGTTTGCCCAGAACGTGTTCGGTCTCGTGTGGCAGCTTGTGGTCATCACCGTGGCCTCCTTTTTCATGACCCGGGACGGCCATCTCATCGTGGAATACATCGAGGCGGTCCTCCCTCTCTCCGAGGAGGAGCGCCATGCGGTGATGAACCGGGCGAGAAAGCTGCTCCGCGCCGTGGTGTACGGCATCACCTTCACCGCAGCGATCCAGGCCGTTCTCGGCGCGACGGGATGGGCCTTCGCGGGGCTTCCCACGCCGCTGCTCTTCGGCATCCTCATGTTTCTCTTCGCCATGATTCCCTTCGTGGGAACGCCTCTCGTCCTCGTTCCCGGATCCCTTTACCTTCTCGCCACCGGGGAGATGCGCACGGGGCTGCTTCTCCTCGTCTGGAGTCTCGGCGTGGTGAGCACCGTGGACAACTTCATCCGCCCCCTTTTCATCTCCGAGGGAAGCGGTGCCCACATTCTCATCGTCTTCATCGGCGTCATCGGCGGACTCGCCGCCTGGGGATTTCTGGGAATCTTCCTCGGTCCTCTCGTGATCTCCCTCTTCGTGTTCTTTCTGGACAGCTACCGGCGGATCCTGGAGATTCAGCGGCGCCAGGAGGCGGAGCGCCCTAGGGCGGCGCGGCAGTGAGCCGCCGGATGTGGAGGAATTTGCCCACGGAAAGCGTGCCCGCCCAAGCGCGGGTGTGAACGCCTTTTCCTCGGAACGCGGGACCTGTGCCCTGAAGAAAAGCCATTGAGAACGAGAAGGAGTTGGTGTGGATGGAATCCGATCCTGCGTCTACGGAGTTGTTCCTCGTGGTTCTTCTCATCGCTTTGAACGGATTGTTCGCCATGACGGAGATCGCCGTGATCACATCCCGGAAAGCGCGCCTGGAACAGCGGGCCGCGGGGGGGGACACGGGTGCCCGGAAAGCCCTGGAAATCGGCGAAGATCCGACGCATTTGCTGTCGGCGATCCAGGTGGGGATCACCCTCGTGGGTATTCTGACGGGATATGTGGGGGGCGCCTCCCTGTCGAAGGCGCTTGCGCCCTTTCTGCGGGATCTGCCCTTCCTGGGGGCCTACGCGAGGCCCGTGGCCACGGTGCTGGTGGTGGCGCTCATCGCCTACGCGACGCTCGTCTTCGGTGAACTCGTTCCCAAGCGCATCGCCCTCAACGCGCCGGAGCGGCTCGCCTCTCTTCTCGCCCGCCCCATGTGGTTCTTCTCCCGCATCACGCTCCCGGCGGTGACTTTTCTCAGTGTCTCCACAAAGACGGTGCTTCGTCTCTTCGGCGCGGGAGACGCGCCGGAACACGGTGTGACCGAAGAGGAGATCCGTCTGGTCCTCGCCGAGGGAACGGCGAGCGGCGCCGTGGAGGCGGAGGAGAAGGATCTCATCGAGCGCATCATCGACCTGGGGGAACGCACGGTCGGTCGGGTCATGACCCCACGGACCCGGGTCGTCTGGATCGACGTGGAGGAACCGGGTGCGGAGACCTTCGATCTGATTCTCCAGAGCGGCTATTCACGCTTTCCCGTCTGCGCGGGCAACCTCGACAAGGTGCTCGGAGTCGTGCACGTGAAGGACGTTCTTCGCTCCGAGATGGGGCGGGACAGCTTCGATCCGTCGAAGGTGCTGCGGAACACGCTTTTCGTTCCCCAGCACGCGAGTTTTTTCGACGTGCTGGAACGCTTCAAAGCCTCACGCATTCACGAGGCGGTGGTCATCGACGAATACGGCGGGGTCTCGGGCTTCGTTACGGTGCACGACATCACCGAGGAGATCGTGGGAGACCTCCCCTCGGCGCACGAGGCGGACGAGCCGAAGATCGTCTCCCGGGGCGACGGCGTCTGGCTCGTGGATGGCCTGCTCCCCGTGGAGGAGCTGAAGCGGCACTTCGCTCTGGGAAAGCTGCCCGACGAGGAGGAGGGGCTCTATCAGACCGTGGGCGGGTTCGTGGTGGCCTTTCTCGGGTCCATTCCTTCCGAGACGGATGCTTTCGAGTGGCGGGGATGGCGCTTCGAGGTGGTGGACATGGACGGCATGCGGGTGGACAAGGTGATGCTCACCCTCGTTCCCCCCGCCGAGGAGGACGAAGAGGAACAGAGGGCTGCCCAGGGATCCTGAACAGATGTTCCCGATGTTCCCGGCTTTGCCGAGAAGCGCCTGCGGTCAGCGTTCCGCCTCCACGCGGTTCCGTCCCAGGCGCTTCGCTTTGTACATGGCCTGGTCCGCCCTGTCGAGAAGGGTGTCGAGAGTGTCCTTTTCCTGCCGTTCCGCCACACCCACGCTTACGGTGACGGCGAGGAGTTCCTCCCCGGAGAGGATGATCTCCGAGTGCTCCACGGCGGTCCGGAGACGCTCCGCGGCGATGAGGGCCGCATCGAGAGGCGTTTCGGGAAGCAGTGCGGCGAACTCTTCTCCGCCGTAGCGGCCGAGCAGGTCGATGGTCCGAAGCTCCCTCCGGAAGATCCCTGCCACGGCCCGGAGAACCTCGTCCCCGGCACGGTGGCCGAATCGGTCGTTGACGCGCTTGAAATGATCCAGGTCGAACATGAGCGCCGAAAGCGTGCGTCCGTAGCGGAGTGTTCTGGTGAACTCCCTTTCCCCCTGTGTGAAGAAGTGACGCCGGTTGTCGATGCCCGTGAGGGGATCCGTGACGGCGAGCTGCTCCATTTCCCCGAAGAGACGGACGTTTTCCAGGGCCATCGCCACCTGGGAAGCGAGGGTGCGAAAAATGTGGAGGTCGTGCTCGTCGTAGGCGCCCGGTTCTGCGCTGCGCACCCGCATGGTTCCCAGAACACGGTCGCCGAAGAGAAGCGGCACGTGCATGTGCGATTCCGGTCGATCCGAGACGGAGGTGTGTCGCCCGGTTCGTTCGAGAAAGGCGTCGATCTCTCCCCTGTTTCGGAAGAGCAGCGCCTCTTTGGTGGCGATGACGTGTCCCGTGATGCCGTCCTCCAGGGGGTGGCTGACCGAGAGTTCCGGGGTCCCCGGGGCGGAAACATACTGCGGTTCCCAGGTTTTTGTGACATCGTTGTAGATGGAGAGCACCAGCGATCTGGCGTCAAGAAGGCGGGAGACCTGCTCCCGGATGGTGTCCAGGAGTGTTGTCAGGTCGGTCTTCGGTGACGCCAGCGCCATCGCTGCGGAGGTGAGCGCCTCTGCGGTGTCCCTGGCGCGGTGCAGTTCCGTGATGTCGTGGAGAACCACGAGAGTGCCCATCTCCTGTCCCTGCTCGTCCGCAAGCGGCGAGGAGACGAGGTGGAACCACTGACGATCCTTGAGTTCTCCCAAAGGGAACTCGCTTCGGAGCGGTTTGCCGTTGCCGCTTCCCAGAATGGCGTTCCAGGGCGGCGGAAGATCCCGGGCGACTGCGCCGAGGAGTGTCGAGCGCGGCAGGCCGACGCGGTTTTCCGCGGCGCGGTTCACGAAGGCGAGGCGATGGGCCTCGTCCAGCACGAACACGGGGTCGTTCATGATCTCCATAACCGCCTCCCGGGCTACGGGTGCCAGTTCGAAAGGACGGTAGCGGTGGAGGGAGAGGGCCACCAGAATGCCCGTGAGGGCGAGCAGTGGCGGGGTGAGGTTGATTCCGGGAACCAGTCGGATGCCCAGGTTGAAGAGCGCGTCCGTGACGATCGCGAGGAAGGCTCCCGCGAGAACCAGTACCGCGTTGCCCCGGAAACGGGAGGGGACATCCCGGAGATTGCGCAGCAGCAGCGACAGTGACCAGAGGAGGATGCCGTAGAAGTAGGTGATGCGAAACCAGAACCAGGGGCCGCTGTGATAGAGCAGCGCTCCTCCGCTGCCGTCGGTGACGAGATGGAAGTTGTTCCGAACGAGGAGGGCGAAGAGGCGCGGGTCGGCGCAGAAGAGGATGTCGAGGGCGGGGACGAGCAGAAACCACCAGATGCGACGACGGGAAAGCAGTTCGGGCCGGTTGAGGAAACGCACCGTCATGAGAAACCAGGGCAATGGGAGGAAGGTGAGCAGGGGAAGGCGAAGGCGCATCCAGAAAAGCTTTTCCCCCAGCCCGACGGAGACGATGCCCACGGCGTACAGCGCGGTCCAGAGGGCGGCGGTGAACATGAAAACCGAGAACGGTGCGGCAGCGCGGTTTTGCCCCGCGTGTCCAACGCCGTAGAGGGCGAGAAAGAGAAACGCGATGGCGGAGATCCAGAGCGGCGTAACGTAGACGGTGTGCTCCATCCGTGGAATCTCCCTTCCGCATGAGCCGGGTCCCTTTCGCATCCGGCGCTTCTTTTCCCGCCGGGGCTGTCGAAAGAAGGATGCACCGCTCTCCCGGGGTGGGGTCCTTTTTCGGAGGCCGACGAAACCCCGGAGGTCATTTGTAAAAGTTCATATTTTCAAAAAGCAGCACTATTGTACACGTTTCACTCTTCCCCTTCCAGCGAGGGAACACCTTACTTACGTGAGGGTTTTTTCGGCGGCGGGCAGGGGCCCAGGCCACATTCCGGGCAGCCGCGACCGCATCCCCGGGGTTTGGTGCGCCGCCTGCCGAGCCACGTGGTGCCGAGCAAAAGCAGCAGTGCAAAGGCGAGAAGGAGAAGAGGCCGCATCATCACTCGCCTCCTTGCCGCGCCGGGGTGCTCATGACCGATCCTTTTTCTCCTGCGGACCGGTGTGTTCCAATCCGAAACGCATGCCGATCCATCGGGAGAGAAGTCCCCGGAGTCCCGCGGTAAGACGCTGTCGGTTCGCGAGATTCGCGGCCCTGCCGATTGCTCCGGCTTGAG
Organism: Synergistaceae bacterium UBA5560; assembly: GCA_002425685.1. GTDB lineage: Bacteria > Synergistota > Synergistia > Synergistales > Aminiphilaceae > Aminiphilus. The sequence continues at coordinate 82,665 of DIMS01000068.1, forward strand.
TGGGGTAGGGAAACGGAACGCTGTCGAGCCTGCGGAGTCCCATTCCGGCAGCCATGGCCGTGGCGATGATGCCGATGCTCTCCCCCGCGTGGGCGGACACGAGGGTTGCACCGAGGATGGCGTCGCTCTCGGAGCGGAGCAGGATCTTGAGAAATCCCTCGGGCTCTCCCTCGATGAGCGCCCGGTCCACCTCGGCAAGGGGGACGCGGAGTACGGTTGCGGCAATGCCTGCTCGGGCGGCCTCCTCCTCGGTCAGTCCCACTGTGGCGATCTCCGGATCGGTGAAGGTGCACCGCGGAACCGGGACGGAACTCCACCGGCGCTTCACGGGAAAGAAGGCGTTCTGCAGGGCGATATGGGCCGAGGCTTCCGCGGCGGTGGTGTATTTCGTGTCGAGGCAGCAGTCTCCCGCGGCGAAGACCGCCTCGTTGGAGGTTCGCAGATGATCGTCCACACGGATGCCGCCGGCGGGGTCGAAGGCGACGAGGCCCGTGTCGAGGTTCATGCGGCTCAGATCGGGAACGCGCCCCGTGGCGGCCAGGATTTTTTCCGCGTGGAGCGTCTCGTCTCCCTCGGGGCGCTGGAGGGAGAGGGTTGTCCCGTCCCGGTGGAGCCTGGAGGAACGAATCTCCGTGAAGGGCAGCAGGCGCACACCCTGTCGGACGAGGTGGGCGCCGAGAAAATCACCCACCTCCCGGTCTTCTCGGGGAAGCAGGCGATTTCCGCGGAGGAGCAGGGAGACCTCGCAGCCGAGCCGGGCAAACGCCAGAGCCATTTCGCATCCCATGGGACCGCCCCCCAGAATGGCGAGTGACGCGGGAAGACGTTCCAGTTCGAAGAGCGTCTCGTTGGTGAGATAGTCCGCCTCGGAGAGCCCCGGAATCGCCGGCTTCGCGGGACGGGCGCCCACGGCGAGAAGCGCCCGTCGGAAGTGGAGCGACGCGTCTCCCGTGGACAGACACGCATGGGACAGGAAGCGGGCGTCCCCGAAGAAGACGTCCACGCCCTGTTCCCGCAAGCGGTGGGCGCTGTCGTTTTCCGCAAGGTCGGCCCGGATCTCCCGGACGCGCCGCATGACCTCCGCCGGGTCGGGAAGATCGTCCGCGCCCGGATGCCGGAGCGGCCATTGCCGCCGCATGGCGGCGGCCTTCGCGAGGCGGCACAGGGCCTTGGAGGGAACGCACCCCGCGTTGAGACGGTCGCCCCCCAGGCGGCGACGCTCCACGAGGGCCACGCGAAATCCCAGCGTGACGGCGCCTGTCGCGGCCACGAGCCCGGCCGTACCGCCTCCCACGACGACCAGGTGGTAAAAGGGCGCCGGATCGGGATTCTTCCACTCTTCGGGGCGCACATGCTGCAGGAGCCGCCGCGTCGGGGCGTCCTCGGACGTGTGCGTCTGATCCGGCGGGGTTGTCGTGAAGGGGGGTGGTGCGACCATCGGTCTTCCTCCTTTGCCGTTTGAAGTTAATTCGATTGTACCCCATTTTTTATAGAAGGCGCAATGCCGATGTGATAACGCGAAAAAGGGAAAGCTTTCGGAACGAGGCGGTGAGCGGTGCCTTCCCGGCGGAAAGGCGAAAATCGGTGCGGCGAAAGAACGGTGGCTGTGTTTCCGGGGAGTTTCCGGCCACGTCGGACCGACGGGAGAACGCTTCGGTTCCCGAGGGCTTCCCGGCAACCGTCTTTGTTGTAAAGAAAGGGATGATAGAATGGCCGAAAATCGGATGCGAGGAGGACCATCATGACAGAACGTTCGGCTTCGTCTCATGCTCATGCATGCGCGGCACCAACCGACCCGGACCGTTTTTCCGGCATTTTCCTTCCCATTCCCACCCCCTTTCGTTCCGACGAGGAGCTGGATCTCCCCGCGCTGGAGGAAAACCTTTCCCGGTGGTGCGCCACGGGGATCCGCGGCTTTGCCGTGATGGGATCCACGGGGGAATTTCCCGCTCTGTCGCGGGAGGAGAAAGGAACGCTCCTCGCTGCGGTGGCGGACAAGGTGGCGGGGAAAAAGATCCTTCTCGCGGGAACGGGGTGCGAATCCCTTCGGGAGACACTCCTTTTGAGCCGGGAAGCCGCGGCCCTCGGGTACGACGCACTTCTCGTCCTGCCTCCCCACTACTACAAGAACAGCATGACCGACGCGGCACTGGAGCGCTATTTTCTCGATGTGGCGGACATGGCCCCCCTGCCGCTCTTTCTCTACAACATGCCCGCCAACACGGGGATCAACCTTTCGCCGGCCCTCACGGTGCGTCTTGCGGCGCACCCCAACGTGGCGGGCATCAAGGACAGCACCTTCAGCGCCTCTCAGCTCGCGGCCATCGCCGCGGAAATGCCGAAGGACTTTCGTCTCTTCGCCGGGCGGGGGAGCATGCTGCTCGCCACGCTGCTCCTCGGGGGCCGGGGCGGAACGCTCACCGTGGCGAACGTCGCGCCGGAGTTCTGCGTTGCCCTCTACGAGGCCTGGTGCGCCGGCGACCTGGAGCGCGCCCGGCGGATGCAGTTCAGCCTGCTCCCCCTCAACGAAGCGGTGACGGTTCGTTTCGGTCCCGCGGGGATCAAGGCCGCGCTGGATCTCGCGGGATACCGGGGCGGCCCCTGCCGCAAACCCCTCCTGCCCCTCGCCTCCGACCAGAAGGAGGAACTGAAGCGCATCCTGGAACGCTTCACCGAGGACGCGCGGGACCTCCGTTAGCATTCTTTCGCGTTCTCTCGCAAGGTGCCACGTCCGGAAAACGTGTCCGAAGCAAGGTGCACGTTCGGCCGCGACATCGTTCTGCTACAATGGGAAAGAACAGGGAAGCGGAGGTGCGGGACGGGATAAAACGCAACGCACGCAACGCAATGCAACGGGAAGCGCTTTCCGAGGGGGGAGGTTCATGACCGTCAAGGTACGGTTTTTCTTTCTCTCGTTGGGGATCGTCGCACTGTTTCTCTTTCTCGCGGGAAGGGCTTTCGTGGAGCTGTACTCCGCCCTGGAGGACTATGTCGCCCGGGACGGCATCGCCGCGACGGTTCAGGGTGCCCGCATGGTCGACTCCTATCTGGAGCGTCTCGAGAGTGCGACCCTTTCGGCGGGGCAGGTGGTGCGTCATCTCTACAGCGAGAAGGGACTGCGCACGAAGGCGGAACTGGAGCCCATTCTGGTTTCCCTGTTGCGGGCAAACCGGGACAGGGGAGTGCAGGACATCTTTTTCGCCTCCGAGGCGGAGGGATTTTTCGCCGACGGCACGGGCTGGAGTCCGCCCTCAGAGTACGACCCCAGGGAGCGGAGCTGGTACCGCGAGGCCGTTGCGGCGGGAAGGACCGTGCTCAGCTCTCCCTACCGGGACCTCATCACGGGGAAAATGCTCGTCAGCGTCACCGCACCCGTCCATGACGAGGGAGAACCGAAGCGGCTTCTCGGGGTCTCCGGCGTGGACGTCTCTCTCGACTATCTCGCCGGAATGGTGGCGATGCAGAAGATCTACGCCTCCGGATTCGGCATGCTCTTCGACGGAAGCGGAACCTTTCTCGCCATTCCCGAAGAAGGATTCGCCCTCTCCGAGAACATCCTCGTCGCCTCGCCGGCGATTCCGGAAGAGCTTGCCCGGGCGGGAGTGCGCGTTCTCTCCGGAGAGACGGGGTTCACGGATGTCTTTTTCCTCGGCACTGCCCAGCGCCTGTTCTTCGCCCCTTCCACAAAGGGGCTCTTCTTCGCGATTCTCTTTCCCAAGGCGGTGATCGTGGACCTGGTGCGTCCGTTGTTTCTTCGGTTCGCCCTTGTCGGCGGCGGCACGCTGCTCCTCGCGGTTCTCCTTTTCTACCACATGGCGAGGGCACTTCTCCGCCCCGTGAGGAATCTGCAGCGCACGGCCGGGGAGGTGCACCGGGAGCTTTCCCGGGGAATGGATCTCAGCGAGACCGCCAGATCGGTCTTCTCCCTTGCCGAGGCCGTGCGGGAGCGGAAGCGGGAGACGGCCGTCCCGGAATTCCGGGACATGCTGTCGAGCCTGGAGGAAGTGCTCGTGCTCATCTCCCGGCAGCAGGAGGAGCTCACCGCTTTCGGACAGGAGACACTGGCCATGAACATCGCGCTGGACGAGGCGAACACAATGCTCCAGAAACGGGAACGGGTCTGGGCCAGCATTCTCGACGTGTTCCGCACGGTGGCGCATTCCCCCGAGGAAGCGCGATCTCTCGAAAACGTGGCCGGTTCCATCCGGGATGTGACGGAGGCCTACGGCGTTACCGTGGGCCGCGTCGAGGGGGATGCGATCGTTCCCTTCGCCGCGTCGGGTTACGACGGAACGCGGTCCGGCGTGGAGGATGGGACGCCGGAAAGAGGAGTCATGGGTCCGGCGAAGCTGGAAGGCTCCATCGCGGGCAGAGCCTTCCGGACCGGAGAGGTGCAGTGGATCGAACATCCCGAGCAGGATCTGGAGTATCTGGAAGTGGATTCCCGCGTGGCGAGCGAGGTGGAGATCCCGATCCTCCATGGAGGCAGATCTCTCGGGGTCATCGAGATCGCCTTCGACGAAAAACGTTCCCGGGACGAGGCGCTCCTGGAGACACTTCTTCCGGTGGCGACGGCCCTGGGGGGCTTGCTCTCCGCGGAACGGTCCGCCCGGGATCTTCGGGCGTCCTACCATTATCTGGCGGAGAAGCTCGCCACCGTGACTGGGATCTATCACGACGAGACGGCGGAGCATCTGGGGCGCATGGAAGCCTACTGCCGCGAGGTCGCGTCCTGGCTCGGGCGCTCCCAGGAGGAGCAGGAGGAGATCGCCCTTTTTGCGCGCCTCCACGACATCGGGAAAATCCGCGTCCCCCTGTCGCTCCTCTCGAAGCCGGGAGCATTGACGCCCGAGGAATTCGAGATCGTGAGAAAGCACACGCTCTGGGGTGCGGAACTCATTGGAGACGCCCCCTGGGTTGCGGTGGGAAAGCGAATCTGCCTGAGCCATCACGAGAAATGGGACGGGAGCGGCTACCCTCTGGGACTTTCGGGGGAAAGCATCCCCTGGGAGGGACGCGTCGTCGCCCTGGCGGACGTCTACGATGCGCTCCGGTCTCCCAGGGTGTACAAACAGGGCATGAACCACGCCAGGGCGGTGGAGATCATCCTTGCCGGCGATGGAAGGACCTCCCCCGGGCATTTCGACCCCGAAGTGCTCCGCCTCTTCCGGGAACGCCACGGCACTTTCGAGAAGATCTTCGAAAGCCTGTGAGAGTCGCCCGAAGGGACAGGCCAAGCTCGCGGGATCGAGTGACGCCTGTCTCCCCGGAAGGACAGGGCGGACCACCCACGCTTTTCGTTCCCGGATACGATCTCTTCCGGTGCGCTGTTCCGGCGTTTCCGCCGCACCGCAGTTTCTCTCCGGTCCCAGTTTTGCGCCGGTCGTTACCGCGTTTCCCGCCCGGGTTCGAAGCGCACGACGCCTCTCCCGCGTTCCGGAGTGCCGCCACGTTATCCTCTTCCGCTAGAGCGACGCGTGGACGGCGTTGACCATGGTGACGAAGTCGAAGACCGGAAGGCCCGTCGCAACCCTGATCTCCGCGGCGAAGGGCGGCAGATCGGTGCACTCCAGGACGAAGGCTCCCGTTCGCGGATGAGCGCGGAGTGCCGCCACCGCCGTGCTCACCACTTCCTGCCGGACGACGTCCAGATCGAGTTCCGCCTCTGGGGCGGAGAACATCTTTCCCCATTCCGGGCAATTTTCCAGTCCGTGGATGTGCAGATTGTCCGTGCGGACGATGCCCACCGCACGGAGGTGCTCCGGTTTCAGTGAAGCCGCCTTGGCGGTGATGATCGCCACCTCTTTGTCCCGGCCCACGATGCGCTGCACGAAGGGTACCTGAAGGAGACTCGACGTGAACACAGGGATGTCCACTGCGTTCGCGATTTCCTCCTGAAAAATGGCGTTGAAGCCGCAACTCGTCGTGATGGCCCGGACACCGTCCGCGGCCATCTCCCGGGCGGCGGCGATCATCCGCTCGAGGACCACCCTGCTCGGGTTTTCGAGGATGGTCGACATGTTCGCGCCTTTCACGCGATAAAGGCGTGTGGGAAACGCGAAGGAAGCGGGATTCGTACTGTTGCCCACCAGCGTTTCGAGCTGAAGAAGTCCTTGTTCGACCTGTCCGGCCTCCCAGCAGAGGATGCCGATTGCCGCCTCGTTCGTCTTCACCTGCGTCGCCTCCCGGAATGATAATGGTGATGTATGGTCCGGAGGAACGGTTTTCTTCAAAAGAGAAGTCGTTCCTCCGGGTGGTGTTTTTCGGGTGCTCAAACGGCCATAATGCCCACTATACCGTATGCCGCAGCGGTGAGAAGACCCGCGGTCAACGCATAGGGAATCTGTGTCGAGACATGGTCCATGTGGTCCGAGCCCGCCCCGAAGGAGGAAAGGCACGTGGTGTCCGAGACGGGCGAGCAGTGGTCCCCGAAGCATCCGCCGCCGACGACCGCGCCGATGGTGGCGAGAACCAGGGGGGAGACGATGTTCCCCGAGAGTTCCATGGCCATAGGCAGGACGAAAGGAGTCAGAATCGCGTAGGTTCCCCAGGATGTTCCGGTGAAGAAGGAGATCAGTGCCCCCGCGACAAACGTGGCCAGAGGGAGCATGGCCGGCGTCATCCATGCCTGGGTGGCGGTGAAAATGAACTGCTGAGCGCCGAGGGCCTTGGAAATGTCGTTGATGCAGTAGGCGAGGGCGAGGATCATGATTGCGGGAAGAACCGCCTTGATCCCCTTGTAGACTGTGTCCATGGCGTCCTTGATATTTTTGAAATAGCCGCCGAGGGCAAGGGCGACGGATTGATACATGACCGCGACGAAGAACGCCTCGAGAGTTTTCGTGCTGTTCAGGACGAAGAATGTTCCAAGGGCGATGCCGATGACGAGCAGCACGGGGATGAAGAGGTAGACCAGGAGATTCGGCGTCTTCCCCTCCGCGACGGAAATCTCTTCCATTTCCGCACCGCTCAGGGGAGTTGCTCCGTCCCGGAGGATTTTCCCTTCCTTGAGTGCCCGTTCCTCTGCTTTTCTCATGGGGCCGAAGTGAGGAAGGATCTGGAACGCCAGAAGTCCGCACAGTCCCACCGCGAGCCAGCCGTAGAAATTGTAGGGGATGGAACGGATGAACGTCGTCATTCCCTCTTCGGCGCCGGAGATCGGCCCGTATCCTTTCAGAAGTCCGGCGATGTAGACGGCCCAGCCACTCAGGGGAATGATGGTGCACACCGGGGCACTGCCCGAGTCGAGTTCATAGGCGAGCATTTCGCGGGAGATTTTGTACTTGTCCGTCAGGGGGCGGGCGATGGGGCCGCTGAAAAGAGGGGAAAAATAGTCGCTGAAGAAGATGAAAACGCCAAGGACCCAGCCGAATCCCGATGCCTGGCGCCGGGTACGGATCCGGAGAGATGCGGCCTCGGCAAAGGCTTTGATCACACCCGCCTTCAGGTAGAAGGCGATCATGATGCCGATGGCGATTTCGATCATCATGACCCAGATGAAATCTCCGTTCCCGAGAGCGTGCTGGAACAGTTTCGAAAGGCCCGTGGCGGGATCGAATCCCCCGATCATGACGCCTGCCACGCAACCGACGATGAGGGAGAAGACAGCGTCTTTGGTGAAGAAGGCAAGGAACAGGGTGAGAACGATGGGGAGAAGGGACAGGATGCCTTTCGCGGCAATGTTTTCCACCTTCACGTCACTCCTTTCCGTCTCTCTTGCTTCCGAACCGGAAAAATCCACGCTCTTTCTCTCGTTGATCGTCTTTCGTTCATCCTTCGGGAAGCATCACCATCCCCTCCGACGTCACGGTGACAACGCTGTGGGAAAACCCGATGGAAGCGATGGCACTTCCCGTCCAGTGCAGGAACGCCGTGGTCGTCTCTGGACCTCCCAGGGTTGCGCCTCCGCCTGATTCAAAGCGCACGAGCCGGTTTTGCTCCCCGATCTTTCCGAGGAATTCCAGGGCCGCGCAGACTGCCACCGTTCCCGTGCCACAGGCGGGTTCGATGTGCCCGGCGGAAAAAGCGTGGGGAAAAACGAGACGCCCCAGATGCTCCTTTCGTTCCGGACGGAGATCGAAAAGAGCGAAGTCGTAGCTTGCCTTGGGATACGCCGTCAGATAACGTCGCTGAAGCTCTGTGAGTATGCCTCCGACCTCGGGGTGCAGTTCCCGGATTTTCTCCGGCGGAAAGCGTTCCGCCAGTTCCTCCGCGTCGAGCACCAGGAATTTCCCCGCCCGGACTGCCCGGATGTCCCCGAGGACGATGTGTTCGATGCCGTCGCGCCGGAGTTCCTCCAGGAAGCTCGTCATGTCCGTCTTCGTCCTGATCTCGTCGCAATCCTCTTCCCGGAAGATCCGGAGCACGACCGGTCCTCCTTCCGACTCGAGCGTCACCTCTCCTGTGCCCGAGGGGCCAAAACCGAATTTCTCCCGGAACTTTCCTGTTCCGATCGCGGCGCCGAGGACCTGCGTAAGACCTCCGCAAGCGGTGATGAACCCCTTCGATGTTCTGCCGACAATGCGCAGCGTCAGAGCGGAGGGGCCGGAAGAGGGAGAAAGGAGCCCCGCCTCGTGGCAGTGCAGATGCGTACCCCTGAGCGCAAGAAGAACCTGCCGCATCAGGGATGTTTCCGGCAGAACGCCTTCGGGGAAAAGCGCGATGGTGTTCCCGCCCATATGTCCTTTCAGGTAGGGGAGTGCTATGGTTCCAGCCTTCCGTCCCATGGTCCTTCCTCCTGCGTCATGACGATGCCCCGCCGGGCCAGTTCGTTCCGGAACGCGTTGAAGGGAACCTCCTCGGGGCCGACGACACCCCGTTGCGCAATACGGCCGTCGAGGATCATCTGTGCCCCGATGGAGGCGGGAAAACCCACGGTTCTCTGCATGGCCGTGAACCCCGTCTCCAGGTTCCGCCGGTCCACAATCTGGCAGATCACCCTCCAGGGCTTGCCATCCTTCGTTCCCCTGGCGTCGGTGCGGATGAGCGCCACATCCCGTTCCTGTTCCCCGTAGAAAAACTGCTCCTGTGAGCCGAGAAGTGTCGCGCAGAACGCCGCGGGGATCACGTCACAGCCGTTGACGTAAAGAGGTGTCTCGGAGAGAAAGCCGCATTTGGCCATGGTCTCCCAGAAGGCGCCGTGGCCGGGCCAGCGGCAGATGTACCGGCCCATGGCCTCGACGGTTTCCTCGAGACCGAAGGCCCGAGCGAAATGGCTGCTGTCGCCGTTGGGAAAGCACTCCAGAGGGCCGCCCATCTCGGGGATGTCGAGCCGGTGGGTGTTCTCGGCGCTGAACATCGCATCCGCCGGAATCCAAACGGCCCGCCCGTTCCGGATGACCACGGCGGGACGCAGGTAGGACCGCATGACACCTATGAGGGACCAGGTGAATTTATAGCGGAGAGGGTTGTTCGCTGCAGTTCGCTCGGGAAAGCCCGCGCCGTAGGAATGAAAGGCCCGGACCTCGTCCAGGCAGTTCAGGCAGTGACGACCCACGGCCAGGTCGATTCCGGGGTCCATGCCGAATTCCTGCAGGATGGTTCGATCCTTCGCCTTCATGAGAGTGTCGAGTGCGGCGAGTTCCTTTCGGGCGGCTTCCCGTGCGCTTTCGTCCCGTTCGCCGGGATTTAGAAGGTACATGGTGGACACGAGATGCACGCCGAGTTCCGCGGCGAGCTTTGCCACCCCGATGGCGAAGGTCCCGGGGAGCAGTTCGATGACCACATCCGCACCGGCCATGACTGCCGCGAGTTCCTCCCTTTTCGAGGCGTCCAGACGTACCGGGCGAAGGCGCGGATCGCCCAGGGCGCGGAGTTCTTCTTCGAGACCGGGAGTGCTGTCGGCGACGACAAGTTCTTCCATGTTGACGGCGGTGCGAAGGAGATCGCTGAGGCAGGCCTTGCCCTGCATGCCGTATCCCAATTGCACCAGTTTTTTCTTTCCCATGAAGATGCCTCCCTGCGTTCTTTGATGTGTTTATTGATGAATACTTTTGGTTTGCCCTATATCTCATAGCACGCGGCGTCCCCGATGTCAACGTCGGACCAAGAGTTCATTGGAGAACGAATTGAAAGCGTCTGGAGTTTTTGACGGGAGTGCGTTGCAACGGGAGGTGGTGCGAAGTATCTTTCACAATCCTCGGTTCGTCTCTCCGCCCATATGGACAAACAAGAAAACTCAAGACTGCGCGAGGATCTGTTCATGGCAGCGTCATCGGTTATCCGCCAAAATCCTGTTCTCAAAGAGTCTTTCGTTCCTGTCCTTGTGATATGGAGTGAGGCAAGAAAGGGTCGCGCTTTTGGCGCTGCTCCACGTCGCCTACGGGGCTCTCAAGCATCAACAGACCCCTTTCTGCCCTCAAAGCTTGCCTGTTCGTTCGTTTTCCTGGAGCTGAACATTCTTTGGGTTTCCGGCTTCTTTTAGAGGATTTCCCTTGAGAGAGAAGAAGGGATCTTGTTCTCTCCCTTGAAGATGGCGCTTATTCCGCGACTACGACCTTTTCCCCGCCTTTCAGGTTCTTGCCTCCGATGATGACGCGCTCGCCTTCTTCAAGTCCCGACAGGATCTGCACGATGTCCGGAAGATTCAGTCCGACCTCGACGTTTCTCTCTTCCACGACGCTGTCTTTCTCCACAAAGACCTTGTTGTTTTCCCGCAGCGCGTGCGAAGGAACTGTCAGCGCATCGTGTGCTTCCGCTTCTACGAAGAGAACGGAGACGAACATTCCCGGCTTGAGGACTCCGCCCGAAGCTACATTGTCCGCGACAACCTCCACTTGCAGTGTTCTGGTCGAAGCATCGACGTAAGGACTTATACGGGATACGCTTCCATCGACTTCGATGCCGGAAAAACCGTCGCCGCCGAGGACGACCTTCATGCCCACGAAAATCCTGCTTGCCTGCGTCTCGGACAATTGCGCGACCCCCTTCATGGTCCGCACATTGCCGATCTCCGCGATGGATGTGGAGTCGGATATCATGGTTCCGGGTGTCAGAGAATAGTCCTTCAGCACGACGCCATCCATGGGGGAGAGAATGATGTACTCCGATCTGGAGACTTTCTGCGCGGAGAGGTTCGCCTCCTGTTGCTTCACCGAGGCGAGGCTTCTGTTGTGCGACGCCCTGGCTGACTGGTACGTCATGATTCGGCTGTCCAGCTCCTGCTGTGTGGCGTACCCCTCTTTGCGCAGACGTTCGTACCGCTCCTTTTCCTTCGTCGCGTTCTCCAACTGCGCCCTGGTCTGTTCCGTCTCCGCCTTCGCCGAGATCACCTGCGCTTGAAGCGCGCTCACCTGCGCGTCCTGGTCCCGGTGATCGAGAACGGCGACGACATCTCCCTTTTTGACGAAGTCGCCTTGAGAGACGCGCATCTCCTTCAACCTGCCTGAAACCTTCGAGAGAAGAACGACGCGTTCCCTGGCTTCAAGGGTTGCCGAGGCCGAAAATCCTTGCCGGATGGATGGACGCCGTTCCGCGGGAGCCGCCGTAACCCTGACTTTGGAGGGCGTTGATTCTTGTGGCTCCTTCAATGAAGGAGCGGAAGCCGGGGAGCGAAGAAGATAGAGCATCGGTAGAAGGAGAACGGCGAGGAATAGTGCCACCGCGCCCTTCATCCCCGGTTTCTTTCTTTGATTTTGCCTCATGATTCATTCTCCTTTTTTAACGTCTTCGAAAACGCTCGCAAGCGTTCCCTCGGCCATTCTGAGGGCGACGAACGCGAGATTGTGTTCTTTCAGCGAGCCGGCGAGCTTTTGCTGCGCTTCCGTAAGGGATGATCTGGCCTGGAGGACGTCGAGCTGTGTACTGACTCCCTCGCGGTAGCCCACCTCGGCCAAACGAAGGCTTTCACGGGCGAGGTCCACGTTCTGTTTCGCGGCCTCCGCTGTCTCCAGAGTGCTGACGAGCGTCATCCATGCAGTGAGAATTTCCTCCCTGATGGTGTCTCTTTTTTTCTCCGTCGACTGACGAGCCTGTTCCTGCAACGCTTTTTCGCTCCGCACGCGCCCTTTCGCATACCCTCCGTCGTAGACGGGGACGCCGACGGAGAGCGTGGCTGCCCACTCGTTCGCGTTGTCCGCCGCGAGGCTCGACGAGGTGTCGTTGAAGCGATAGGAAGCCGTCAACTTCACAGTGGGTTTCATCCCTCCCGCGGCGATGATGATGGCCTCCTTTCGGACTTCCTCTTCCAATACCAGGGCATGAAGGTCCGGACGGGTCGAAAGAGCCTTCTCAAGCGAGTGCTTCGCATCACCTTCAACGGCGACGGTCTCCAGTCTGCCGTCGATCTCGACTTCGGTCTCCGGGGCGATTCGAAGCAGTGTCAGCAAAGAAACCTTCGCTTTGGCCAGTTCCTTCTGCGCGGAGATCAGATCCGCCCGCGCATTGACGCGCTGCTGGTCCGCCCGTGCAAGTTCCAGCCTTGTGGAAAGCCCAAGTTCCACGCGTTTCTTGCTCTCCATCCACGCATTTGTATAGTATGCGAGCGCCTCGTCCGCCGTCCGCGTGTCCGCTTCCTTCTGAAGAAGATCGTACCAAGATTCACAGACGGCTTTCGCTACGCTCTCCTTCGCGTATTCGAGTTCCTGATCGGCTTTCTCGGAACCGATGAGCGCCTGGCGTTCTCCGGATCGAAGCGTTCCTCCCGCGTACAACGTCTGCGAAAGCGCGACCGCTGCGCCGTCCACTCTTTTCGGAGCGGCTCCGGTATCCTCTCTGTGGGTGGACGAAGCGTCGAGCGCAAGAGAAGGGTACATGCCCGAGCGGGCGGAAATCAGAGCGCCTTCGGCCCTCTCCCGTTCCGTCTGTGCCGAGAGAACGTCGAAATTGCGTTCGAGTGCGATCCGCACGGCCTGATTGAGCGTGAATTTTTCTACTCCTTCGGCGGAAAAAACGCTCGTGGCGAGCAGAAGAAGCGTCATAGTGATGCTTTTCATGGTTTTGACGATGTCCATGAGTTACCTCCCGGTGCTTTCAGTGTTTTCATGCGCGAACGCGGACGAACGCCGCAGGTGTTCCCTGCGCCCCCATCGGAGGAGCGTGACGGATTTCTCTTTAAGGTCGTCAAGGAGTAGATAGACCACCGGTACGACGAAGAGGGTAAGCAGCGTGGATGTTGCAAGCCCTCCGATTACTGCGATCGCCATGGGCTGTCGGAATTCCGCCCCTTCGCTGACGCCGAGAGCCACGGGAATGGCGCCGACGATCGTCGAGACCGCCGTCATCAGGATTGCGCGCAGTCGAAGCGGTCCGGCGTTGATCACGGCTTCTTTCTTTTCCATTCCTTGTTCCCGCTCCTGTTTGATGAAGTCGATCAGAATGATACCGTTGTTCACCACGATGCCCACCAGCAGAATGATGCCGATCAACGCCATCATATCCAGGTTTTTCCCCGCGAGGAACAACATCCCGAACGCTCCCGGCGTGAGCAGCGGAAGACAGAACATGATGGTGAACGGATGCATGAACGATTCGAACTGTATGGCCATCACCATGTAGACGAGGAGAACGACCGTCGCCAGTGCCGTGAAAAATCGCTCGAAGTCCTCCTCCATCTCTTTCGTCTGTCCCGACGGGGCGAAGAGGACGCTTCCGTCCTTCGGAAGATGCTTTGCCGCGGCGGCGGCGATGAGCGCGATCCCCTCGCCGGTGGAGATTCCAGAGACGTTCGCGCTGAGCTGTACTGAAGGACGCCTGTTCAGTCGTTGCACTGCGTTGGGGGCAAGTTCGCTTCTTACCTCCACTAGGCCTGCAAGAGGAACGCTCTTTCCCCTGCCGTTGAAAACGGAGATATTCTCGATGTCACCCGCATGCATTCTCGACGACGCCTCGGCCATCAGCCGAATGTCGTAGCGGAATCCCCCGTCTTTGAAAACACCGACCTTCAGACCTCCGAAATAGGCGCTGATCTCCTCTGAAAGAGAGCGTATGTCCAGATCCAGATCGTCGGCCCGCGCACGGTTGAGACTGATATTCAACTGCGGTTTCTCCATGCGTACGTCGGTATCAAGGTCCGTGAGACGAGATTCGTTTGCCAGCTCCGCCAGAATCTTGCCTGCTATTGCTCCGAGCTGTTCGAAGTCTCCGCCCGACAGATTCATCGTAATGTCTGGTCCCTCCGGCATGGCGATCTTCAGCTTTGCGTCGGGAAAGGCGGAGAATGCGGAACGAAGCTCGCTTTTGATCCCGTCGATATCCCCTCTTTCCGCTTTAGGAAGAAGAGTGATATGCAGGCTTCCTTTATGTACTTCCGAGCTGCCGCCACTGCTCGCTATAGTTCCGTAGGTGAAGGCGATGTCTTTCCGCTCGCGAACCATTCCGTCCAGGCGGGCTAGAAAACGTTCGCTCTCTTCCAGGGAGGTCCCGTCGGCAAGTTCGAAGGAGACGGCAAGCCGCCCTTCGTCCTCCGAGGGATAGAACGATGTCCCCAGGTTAACCGCGAAGAAGATTCCGAGAGCGAACATTCCCAGAGCCGCCGCCATGGTGACCCAGCGGAAGCGCACGGCAAGCGTCAGCAGCTTCCTATAGGCGCTCTCCAGCGATTCAAGAAAGCTTCGGATCATGCGTGCGATCGGATACTGCGATTCCTCCGTGCGCATGATCCGGGAACTTACGAACGGTGTCAGCGTCAGGGAGAGCAGCACCGAAATAGCGATCGTGCAGACTACGGTGATGCCGAACGAGAAGAAGAACTTCCCGATGATGCCTCCCATGAACGTGATGGGAGCAAAAACTGCCACCGTGGTCAGTCCGCCCGCGATGACCGAAAACGCAACTTCGCTCGTTCCTTTCTCCGCGGCTTCCAGGGGGTAAACCGTCGCCCCCATTCGGCGGTGGATGTTCTCCAACACGACCGTCGTCGCGTCCACCACCATCCCGACGGAGAGAGAAATTCCCATCATGCTCAGACCGTTGATCGTCACGCCGATCATTTTCAGAAAGAAGAAACTTCCAAGAAGGCAAATCGGGATGGCGAGCACAGTCACGAAGGTTGCCCGAAGCGTCTGAAGAAAGAAGAGCATCAACAGAGCGCACAGGCCGACGGCCAGAAGGATGTCGCTTCCGACCCCTTTCATCGAACGCCGAATGTAGTCGGAGGAGTTCGAAAGTATTTTGATTTCTACGCCCTCCGGGGCGATCTTCTGCATCTCTTCGATCCTCATCAGTATGTTGTTGGCTACGGCAACCTCGTTCGCCCCCCGCCGCCGTGCTATGGCCAGCAGAATCGTTTCCTCTCCGTTGTACGTCGCGGCGTTCGAACGATCCTCCAACCCGTCCTCCACACGCGCGACGTCGCCGAGACGCACGGTTGTGCCCTCCTTCACCAGCACGGGCAGCGTCCACAACTCCTCCGCCGAGGCATATTCCGCGTTCAGGCGAAGCTGATACTCGCTTCGTTCGGTTTTGACGCTTCCGGAGGGAAGATCGACATGCCGTTTCTTTATCGCCGAGGATATGTCGTTGACGGTAAGCGACCGCGCCTGGAGTTTTGCAGGATCGAGCCAGATGCGTATTTCTCTCTTTCTCAGCCCAGGGGTTGTAATACTCCCTATGCCGTCCACCGACTGCAGGCCCGGTTTGAGTATCTTATCGGCGTACCAGGCCTTTGCGTTATAGGCAATGTTTCCTGTAACGGCTATGACGACGACAGGCTCGTCCGACATGGAGAACTTTTCGACGACGGGCGTTTTCGCCTCGACGGGAAGATCCGCCACCGCGAGATTGACCTTATCCCTGACATCCGCCGCCGCTGTGTCCACGTCCTTGCCCAGTTCGAACTCCACCTGTGTCATGGTGAGTCCCTGGTAGCTGCTTGATGTGATGCTCTTCACGCCGGAAATGCTGCTTAGTTTCTCTTCAATGGGGTCCGCCACGTCGTTGTCCATGATCGTCGCGCTCGCGCCGCTCATCGTGGTACTTACCATGACGACGGGAAAGGCGATATCGGGCATCTGCTGCATCCCCATGGTAGCCAGCGACGAAACTCCGAAGAAAACGAGCGCCGCGGTGCAGATGAGCACTGTGACAGGGCGGTTGAGAGAGAACGATGTCATTTTCATTTTGAATCCGCTTCCTTTCGCACGGAGGCAAGTCCGGCCAGGGTTTCCTTTCTCGGAAATTCAAGGAGCAACTCATCTGTCTCCGCCGACTTTCCTCTACAGTTTCTACGCCCCGTGCCAAAGGACAGGAAGGGTATACTCTTCCTGAAAACGGACAGAAACGAGTTCTTGGCACAAGTTTTTGTGGGCAATACACTTTCCTCCTTAAAAATAGCGGTACCGCCAGCGGTTTTTGAACAGTGAGTAGAGCGACAACGGCAGGGCGGCGGCTTCCGCGACCGGTAGGGAGATCCAGAGGCCGTCGATATGCCAGATCGCGGGCAACAGCAAAACTCCGGCCACACTGAAGCCGAAGGTACGGGCGAACGAAAGCCAAGCTGATACCCGCCCGTTCGACAGTGCCGTAAAGAATCCCGACACGAAAATGTTGAACCCGGCGAAGAGGTAGCCGAGGGAGAAGAATCGGTAACCACGTATCGCGAGGGTGTATGCCTCCGTGCCTTGCTCCAGGAAAATTTCGGTCAGCGGGCGGGCCAGCAGCAGGGTCGCCCCGGTCATCGCCAGAGAACAGAGGGCGACGACCACCGCGCAGATACCGAAAACACGCCGAAGCATCCGGGTGTTCCGGCTGCCGTGGTTGTAGCTGATCACGGGCGCGACGCCGCTGGAGTAACCGTAGTAGACGGCGGTGAACAAAAACTGGGTGTACAGCACCGCCGTGAGAGCAGCCACCCCCTCTTCGCCGGCGGCGCGCATCATCGCGACATTCATCATCCATCCCACGACGCTGGAAGCGAGACTGCCCACCATTTCGGACGAGCCGTTGGTGCAGCTTGCTGCAATAGCCTTCATATTGAACTTGTGTCGCACAAAATACAGCTCCGTACGTGTTTTGCGAAAATAGAAGAGCGCGAACACGGGGGTAACGGAGAACCCCGCCGCTGTCGCCAGGGCCGCTCCCGACATTCCCATGCCGAAAGAGACGATCAGAAGATAATCCAGCGCCATATTCATGAGCCCCGAGACGACGGTGAGCCACATCCCGACTCCCGGCCTGCCCGCCGCGACGAAAAACATGCCGAAAACGATTTGCAGCACCAGCAACGGCAAGAAGGGCGCCAGAAAGCGCAGATACTCCTCACAATAGGGGAGCAGGCGCTCGCTGGCGCCCATCGCGGTCAGCAGCGGTTTCATGAAGAACAGAAGCGCGACGCTCAGTGCAACTCCCGAAAGCAACGAGAAGAGAAGAATGCGGGTGAAATTCCGGCAGGCGGACATTTTTCGTTGCGCTCCCAAATCTTTGCCGACAACGGCGCTCCCTCCCGCGCCGAACATAATTCCCGCTCCGAAGACGAACCCGAGGGCCGGAAAGACGATATTGCTGGCGGCAAGCGCGTCCGTACCCACGAAGCGGGCTATGAAAATGCCATCCACCGTTCCGTAGAGCGATGAAATAATCATCATGACGACCGTGGGCAGTGTGAAGCGGACCAGGCCACCAACATTGAACTGTTGCGCGATGGAATTTCGCATGAAGCTCCTCCTTGCAAATGGCAGTGCATCGGGTAGGATAGGGTATAGGGTAACCCTATAGTCAAGGAGGAAAATCATGATAGATAAAAAGAGTCCTCTTTTTTCTAGCGGAGAATTCGCAAAGCTTTGCGGCGTAACGAAAGAGACGCTCTTTCACTACGATGAGATCGGTTTGCTCCGTCCGGAGATACGAAAGGAGAGCGGCTATCGATACTACACGCTGGAGCAGTTTTTCGCTTTCGATGTCATCGCCGCTCTGAAGAAGTGCGGTTCGTCGCTCTCCGAGATCAAAGACCACTTTGTATCTCAGGATCCTGCAAAATTCATCGCGACGCTCAAGGCGAAACAACAACGCCTCGCCGAAGAGATCGCGCGTCTTGAGCAGATGCAAAGGCTGCTTCAAAATATGATCGAGCAAACAGAAATCGTTCCCTTGCTGGAGGCGGACAGGCCGTCTATAGAATATATGGAGGAGGAGTATCTGCTTGCGGTTCCGCTGGATTTTTCCCTGGGCGACGAGGATATCGCTTGGGCGGAAGCGTCTCAAAGGCTGATGACGCACCTGAAAGCCTTTCCTGCGATGCAACTTTCTTTCGATGTGGGGGCAATCGTCACAAGAGACAATCTTTTGCGGGGGATGGAGGAAGTGAGCTATTGCTACAGCAGGCTATCGGCTCCTGTGCCAAGCGAGGCTGTGTTCATCAAGCCCGCTTCGTACTATGCGACCATGATCCACAAGGGCCCATACGAGAAATTGCCGCGCTCCGGAGAGAGGCTCATCGAATATATTGAGAAGTCCGGGCGCGAGATAACCGGCAACGCCTATATTCTTGACGTGCTCACGTATCTCGCGACCGGAAACGAGGATGATTTTGTGGTGCAGATTTCGATTCAAATCGATTAAGCGAGTGTGGGCAGCTCTTTAAGAAAATTGGAAGCTATTTCCTGTTTGATTTCAAGGCCTAAAGTCACTTCCTCCTGTCAATCATGAGCACACCGCTAAGCAATCAACATCCCTCTGGAGGTTTTGGGACGTGCATTCCCGATGATCCTCTGACGCCAGATACGGTTGTAGATGACGGCAATGTGCTCGAAGACCTTTTGTTGCAGTACCTCTCGCGTAGAGAAGCGATTGCTGTGAATCGCCTCGGCCTTGAGCGAATAAAAGAAGCTCTAGGCGCAGGTGTTGTCGAAGGAGCTTTCCCTTTGTCGCTCGCTAGAGGGAGTCCTTCGACGTGACTCAAGGCGTGGCGGCGACGCTCCTTCTGGATAGCGCTACTTCAGTCCGGCACTGCAGAGGAATTCCCGGATCCAGGCTCCCGCGTCCTTGTATTTGTCCGCAGGGACTTCGATGGCTACAAAAGCTTTTCCGCCCTGCCACGTGGCGAGAAGGAGTGCCTTGTTTCCCTTGGATTCGGGATCCTGAAAGGAGTAGAGTCTGGTCGTGCAGGGAACGGTACAGGACAGCGTACTCGTTCCGTGCGCCCGCTTTCCCGAGCTCGCCTGGTCGAGGGCGGGGCCGATTTGTTCCGGGGTTTCCAGAACGGTGACGGCGAGCTGTGCACCATCGGGCCCTTCGTACGTCGCGGAATCGGGATTTCGGGAGATTTCTTTCGCCCCCTCGGGAAGACGGATCCGGAACGCTCCCGATGCGGCGGTGAAGACTCCCGGCTCGTCGAGGTCACTGAGGGGCGGAAGCTCGCCGACGCCTTCCGTGTCAAGCGTCGGGAGCGCCTCTTGGGACGGTGCGCCGCTGGTCCCCGTTTGGGTGGTTCCCGAAAGGGGCGGCATTCCTCCTGTCTCGGGGAGCGGGGCCGGTGTGGCGACGAGCCCCGGTGTGGTGCTCGTCGTTCCCGGCTGTGCGGCGAGATCCGCCGGTGACTGGAGCGGTGCGCCGCCCGGAAGCTGCTGCGTCGTCTGCGCTGTTGTCTGAGCCGGTTGGGGCTGCTGGGATGCCTGCGCTATCGGCTGAACCGGTTGGGCCTGCTGTGTCTGCTGCGTTCCCTTGAAGGACATGGTCTGAAAGAATGCGTCGAACTTCGGTGCCAGGGCGGGGAATTGTTCTTCAAGGCCGTCGAAGAGCAGGACATGTCCCATGTTGTTTTTCGAGAGGATGAAGATGCGCGCCTTGAGGCGTTTCCCCTGGTTGGAGAAGAGAAAATCGTGGATGAGCACGGGTGTTCCCTGGAGATTTCCGTTCTGGATCGACACCGGCGTGTATCCTTCGAAGGTGGCGAGGCTGTTTTTCTGCAGGGCCGTTCCATAGTCCTCCAGGGACATGCCCTCGGGGAGCGTCTCCAGGAAGAAGAGCATCTCCGCGGCGACGACATCGTTTTCGGAGAGGAGGAAATAACGGTGGATGCTTTCATTGGCCGGCTGGTTCTCCGTCCACCCCGGAGACAGGGGCGCGAAGAGCAGTTCGCCGTCGGCTCCGGCGGGCGCCTGTGCCGTGGCGGGAAGGGGGGGCGGGCAGAAGAGAACTCCCAGTACGAGGGCGATCAGGAGCGGGAGCCGGATTCCGGCAAAGGACTTTTCCCGGTGTGGCATCTGTCGGTGTGCGTACCTGTGGGACATGACGATCCCTCCTGACGGTTCGAGAGTCCCCGCCGGTCCCGCTGGAGAGCGGTCCGTTGCGGGGTGGACGAAGGTCGTGTCATTTCGCCTTGAACGTGACGTTGGGTGTGGCGCTCTCCACGAAGGCGTCCTCGCTGAAGCGGCGCGTCAGCTCCTCCGAATCCGAGTTCGGAGAACGCACGTGGAGGTGGGCTTTCCCCGACGACGCGGTCAGTTCGGCGAATTCCCCGAGCACCTCGCAGCCGAGCAGCTCCACGTAGGATCGGGCCATTTCCGGGGAGACGCCGGGGACGAAGATGAGGATCGCCTCGCCGGAAACCCCTGTTACCGGGGAGGCCGCCATTGTAGGTTCGCCCGGTGATACGGTCCCGGTAGCGGCTGCCCGGGGAGGGGCATGGAGCGAGAGAACGAGGAGCATGCCCGCGATGGCGGTGAAAGCCGGAATCCAGTTCATGATCTGTCGCCTCCTTTCTGTATAGCGAGCTGTACGGACGGTGTCGCCAGGAGAGACTCCGTCCGGAACGTCTGGATGCCGGTCGCGCCTCTTTCCGCGGAGAAAACGGCGCCGGGGTAGGAAAGAGCCGGCTCTCCCGGGCGAAAGATCGGCATGTCCGGAGAAGTGACCTGGAGCGACGGAGAGCGGAGATGTGCCGGGGTCGTCCTCGCTCCGCTGGAATGCGCAACACCAGCACCGTAGCAAGAACGAGGAAGGGCGTCAAGAGAGAATTCACGGGAACGGAAGACCGTGCCTGCGTGGGGGAAGAGCTTCATCGGAGAAGGTACAGCAGGGGAGAGAGTGCCCGAAGCCTGCTCCGGCGGGAGCGCCAGTCCGGAAGAATTCGCTCCACATGACTCCAGAAGCGGGAGGAGTGGTTCATTTCGCGGCGGTGGCAGAGTTCATGCACGAGGACGTACTCGATCAGGTCCGTTTCCGCCATGGTCAGTCCCGAGGCGAAGGAGAGGCGTCCCGAGGCGCTGCAGCTTCCCCAGCGGGATCTGCAGGTGCGCACCGAGAAACCCGAGTAGGTGACGCCCGCTTTTTCCGCGAGGCCGGGAAGGCGGGAGGCGATATGGGGGCGCAGCCAGGCCGTGCACCAGTCCGCGAAAAGCGAGGCCCCCAGGTCCTTTCCGTCACGACGCAGTTCGAAACGCTCGTTCGCAAGGCGAAAAAGCGGCGTCCCAGGCTCCGGCGGAATGACCGCCAGGGGGAGATGACGCCCGAGAAACGGCAGGGTCGTTTCGGAAGCGAAAGAGCGTGCGGGGCTTTCCTTCATGAACGTCTCTCCTCTCCGGAGGGTGGAGGATCGGTTTTCTCGCCGTCGAGGGCACGGAACGCGTTGTGCGAGACACGGGAACGGGATTGGGTCGCCTCTCCGTGTTTTTTCTCCCCGTGTTTTACGAGAGGACCATTGAAGGAGAGAATGGTATCATACGGCAAACCCTTTCGGAAGAAGGGGTCCGGAGAAACGGTCCGGCAGAAGGGAACTGCCGCGGGAGGTTGTTCTTAAGGAGGAGGTATTCCGGTGAAGTGGATTCTCGGCGCTCTGGCGGTGCTCGTGCTCTTCGGCGTGTATGCCTACAATCGCCTGGTGCGGTGCAAGGCGGACGTGGACAACGGATGGAGCCAGATCGACGTGCAGCTCAAACGTCGCCATGACCTGATTCCCAATCTGGTGGAGACCGTCCGGGGATACATGACCCACGAACGGGAACTCTTCGAAAGGGTGGCGGCTCTTCGTGCCCAGGCGCTCGGTGCGGGTTCGCTTTCGGAAGTGCAGCAGAAGGAGACGGAACTCGCCGGGGCGCTGCGAACGCTCTTCGCCGTCTCGGAAGGGTACCCGGAGCTGAAGGCGAACGCGAACTTCCTTGCGCTTCAGGAGGAACTGTCCTCCACGGAGAACAAGATCGCCTTCGCCCGTCAGTTCTACAACGACGCCGTCCGGGCCTACAATGTGGCCGTCGCGGAATTTCCCGGCAACCTGGTGGCGGGAGCCTTCGGATATGCCAAACGGGATTTCTGGATCGTGGAGGACCAGGCGGAACGGGCTCCGGTCCGAGTGAACCTTTAGGGTGCGGTGGCAGTCGCTTTTTTCCGTCCGTGACGGAACCGCACGACGAAGGAGGAGGTGGCGCAGTCCATGGTGAGTTTTCAACGGCTCATCGCGCACAACAAGCGCGTGAGCGTTCTGCTTTTCGTTCTTACGCTGGCGCTTCTCGGCATCATGGGGGCCTCCCTCGGGGAATATCTCGACCTGGGGTGGAGGGGTGGCGCAGGTATCGCGTTGGTGGCGGCGGTTCTCTATTTCCTTGTGGCCTACAACTTCGGGGACTCCATGGTTCTTGCGGCGAGCGGCGCCAGGGAGATCACCCATGACGAGCACCCCCAGCTCTGGAACGTGGTGGAGGAGATGTCCATCGCCGCAGGGCTTCCCATGCCGAAGGTGTACATCATGGACAGCGATGCGCTGAATGCCTTCGCCACGGGCAAAGACCCGCAGCATGCGAGCGTGGCCATCACCCGGGGGCTTCTGGAAAAACTGAATCGTGAGGAATTGCAGGGGGTCATGGCCCACGAGATGTCCCACGTGCGCAACTACGACATCCGCTTCGCCATGCTCATGGCGGTGCTGGTGGGGGTGGTGGTGCTTCTGGCGGATGTGTTCCGGCGCAGCATGTTCTGGGGATCACTCGGCGGCGGACGGAGACGGCGCAGCGGCGACGG
>DIMS01000038.1 GCA_002425685.1 Synergistaceae bacterium UBA5560
GTGCGGGGTACCGCCGGCCTCACCGCCGCCACTGCAATGATGTCGTGGTCTCTCCAACGCTCGTCCGCTCCGTAGCCGCTGCACCGAAGGCGCCGGAGGGCCTGCGCCGGACCGCCCTTCTCCCTCATCCCGGCGCCCGAGGCGTGGAGCCCCGGCCGAAGGCCCCGGAGGGCTCCGCGGAGTCGTTCGAGTCCTCCAGGATGATGTAGGTCGTAAAAATACCCAGGGTGTTCAAGCGCCGGTGAAACTCCTCCATGCGCTTCATCGACGGCATGGCCACCTCGATGATGAAATCCACGTCTCCCGTCACGGACCAGTATCGAAGCACTTCGGGCATGCTGCGGAACATGTCCGTGACCGCGTTGTCCGGAACCCTCCATTTTCCGTATTCCCGCTTCACCTGCACGGCGAGTATCGCCCGTATCGGGTTGCCGAGCAAGGTCTGATTGACGATCACCCTGTATCCGGAAATCACGCCGTGGCTCTCCATCTGCCTGATTCTGTCGCGAACAGCCGGCGCGGAGAGGCCGACGACAAGGCCTATTTCCGTAAAAGAAGCCCGGGCGTTCTTTTGAAGCTTGGCAAGAATGTTCAGGTCGGTCGCGTCGAGGCTCCTTTTCTTCTGCCCCATGGTGCTCTCCTTTCGGGACGGACATCTTCCGGGTGATTTAAGGCAGTTCCAGGTGGTTCCAGGAGATTTCAGGCGATTCCAGATGGTTTCAGCCGGTTGCGCAGGGATTTTCCGGTGATGCACAAAGTGGTGCCGGGTGATGCGGTGACGCAGGGTTGCCCCGGGTGGTTGCACGCCATTGCAGGCGACTGCCCCGGC
This sequence comes from Synergistaceae bacterium UBA5560, assembly GCA_002425685.1. Classification (GTDB taxonomy): domain Bacteria; phylum Synergistota; class Synergistia; order Synergistales; family Aminiphilaceae; genus Aminiphilus. Next base: position 830 of record DIMS01000038.1, read on the forward strand.
GTCTGGTGTGAAAACTCCGCCGCGGCGGGCGACGCTCCATCGTTCCATTCTACATTCAAAGGCTGTCGCGATTTCTGCAGAAATGGTCGTGACGGCAGCTTTTTGCTTCTCTTTCTGAAGTGAACGGGATGCTTCCCTTCCGTCATCCTCTGGTTCCGGCGGAACGTTGCCGGGACAATCAATCCACACGCTACGGAGGAACGGCTCTCCGGAGGAACGGCGCTTCCGAAGGACGGTGTTTCCGAAGGACGGTGCGTCCGAAGAACAGCTCTTCCAAGGGACGGCCCTGTCGAAGGATAGCGCGTCCAAGGGGCGCCCCTTCCAAGGAACGGCGCTTCCGAAGGACGCCCTTCAAGGGGCAGCGCTGCCGGGCAGGCCAGGAACTTTGAACAGAAGGAGCGGTCCGAACAGACGGACGCTCTTTCCGAGGAGAAGGGAGGAAAAGGACCCATGAAGCCCCGTGCATTCGCGCTGCGTGTTTTTTTCTTGGTCTTCGTTTTGTTCTGCATCGCGGTGTTTGCCCATTCCGCCACACGGACAACCGCCGTCGCACGACGGGGGGAAGAGAGGCGGGAGATTCCGTCCGGCGGTGATACCCTCTCGAAGGGGTGTTTCAGAATCAACAGAGCCGGCGAGCGGGTGTCCGTTCCGTGCATTCCCCGGTCACGCCACCCCGGCAAGGGGGTCTGTGACGTACCGGCGAAGCAGGATTTCGCCGGCGAGGTACAGTGACCGGAACGCGGGAACGGCCATGCACGAACCGGGACACCACGCGGGCCGGGGCGGGCAGCCCCCCTGCGGGTGAACCGGCGCCTTTCGGGGCTACGGAGCGGTGATGTGCGAATCGGTGCCTCCCGGAGGCTTGCGCTGCAAAGGTGTTCTCAATGGCGAATTCGGCAACGGCATCAGCGGCCCTGCGGCTTTTCGAAATGGAGGATATACGCAAGCCGGCGGCCGAAGAAGGCGCGCTCCCGGAAGCCCGCCCCTGTCGCAAGGGCGGTGGCGGCACTGCGGGACTGGAAGTGCGGATCGAAGATCAGCTCCACGACCGCCAGCACGCCACCGGGCTTGAGGGTGCGGAAGAGTTCGGCGAGCGCGGCGGCGCGGTCGGGGATCTCCCCCAGGACGGTGACCAGAACAACGCGGTCGAAGTGGTCGGCGGGGAGTTTCCCCTCGCCGAGACCGGCGGCGAAAAAGTCCACGTTCGCAAGTCCCGCAGCCTGGGTCTTCTCTCTGGCCCGGGCGAGCATTCCCGGCTGGATGTCCATCGCGACGACGCGGCCTTCCGGGCCGACGCTCCGGGCGAGGGGGACGGTGAGGCGTCCGGGGCCGCACCCCGCGTCAAGAACGGTCATGCCGGGCGACAGGGCGAGGGTCTCCACGATGAACGCGGCCCGGTGCACCTTGGCGAAGGGGTTGTCCATCTCGACGAGCCCGCGGAGCCACACCGGGCAGGGCAGGCTCTGGCGGCGGGAGACGAGGCTGTATGCCCCACCGACGAGGGCGATGGCGACGATGACGAGAAGAAGGGCCGTCGAGGCGCTCATGATGCGCACGCTCCCGCGGCGGGCGGAGAAGGCGGAAAGGCCGGAGAAGCCGGGAGCGCCTCGGGGACGGGCAAGGAAGGCACGACCGGAGAAACCCGACACAGCACAGAGGCGGCAAAAGCCCCGGAGGCGGCAAGCGCAGGGCAAGGCTCGGGTGCAGGCGAAGCGGACGGAATCAAGACCGGCAGGGCGGGCAAGACCGGAAGAACCGGTATGACCGATAAAACCGACATGAACGGCAAGGCCGGAAAAACCGAAGAAACCGTGAAACAGGAACCCTCCGCGCACACCATCGTCATTCCTCCTCTGCCGTTTCCCCCGGGCGCCGGAAACACGCGAATCCAGGCGCCCTCGGTACCCTGAAACCACGAAAAAGCTCCACTCAGACTATGGCATAACCACCAACATAACCACTATAGCGCGCTCCCTCTCCGAAAACAACGCTCCGAACACAACGCCCCGCAAAACACCGCTTCGGAAGAGGGTGTCAAAGCACTGCCCCGGAACAACGCTCCAGGGACACCACCCCGAAATTCGAGACTCCGAAAAAATCCCGCATTCCGAACCAAAGCGCGGGGATTTCCGGAATTCTTCCGCAAACGTGCACAAAACTCCTGCTGACTAAATAGTCCCGGTGGCTTCTCCGCCACCCCGGGCGGTGGAGAGTTTATATTTCAGATGGACGGGGTGGTCAAGGCTTTCGATAGCTGCGAAAGTAGGCAACAGCAACATGCGAAAAACATTCTCAAGATAAGGGATTTTTGCGAACAACGTGGCCTTGAATGCAAGATGTCCGAGCACCCTCCGTGTCCGTGCCTCATCCGTCATAGCGCTTCGAAAGAATCCGGCTTGACGTGACGATGCTGAGCACACAGAGCGGAACGTTCAGCAACGGGCCATTCGCCCGGCTTCCTGGTGGTCCAGATCGACACGCGTTATGGGATAGATCTCCAAAAGGTTCCGAAGCGTTGCCCTTGTGACAAGGGTAACGGCACTCTCTTCCGCCACATCCCTGGTTCGTGGAGTATACCCTCCATTGGTGACAATCGTCGGCACCAGGTCACAGCAAAAATGTGTTCTGTAATAGCCCAAAGCCTTGAGAACCTCGCCGACCGCCTGATCGCCGACACTTCTGGCCGTCTGCTTGACCTGAAGCAGATATCCTCTGCTCTCTCCCACGGCAACGACATCCGCCCCTCGATCACCGCTCTTCGGTGTCAGAACGGTACGAAAACCCTGTTTCTCCCAGAGCGCGGCGATGAGCGCCTCGAAGTCGAAAGCCTTCATGGTGTCCGCGTCTTCTATGGTCATCGCTCTCGGAACCGTACCTCTTCCGGGATGCTCCCCATCCAGGCCGTCAAGAATCTCGGCGACGGTCACTTCCGCCTGTTCGCTCGGGAAAAGAGTTTCTCGAGCGAGGTCTTCTTTCCATCGCAGTCGCTCATCGAGAATCTCGTCGAAGGAACGGTATCCCTGCCCTGCCGCCAGAGGGTAATAGACGTAGACGTCTTTTTTCTGACCAATCCGGTAGGCCCGGTCGGTCGCCTGAGCTTCCTTGGCGGGGTTCCAGTGCCGCGAGTAGTGGATGACGTGGTTGGCCCCAGCAATGTTGAGACCGAATCCTGCCGCGAGAGGCGAGATGATGATCGCCTGAAATCCGGGGCGCGACTGAAAATCGTCGATCGCCCTCTGTCTGCTCATCTCGCTGTGGAGAACCGCAGCAGCACTCACGGGAGTACTACCGTTGACGATGCTGACATTTCCCGGGGGGAGAGCGAATTCTTCGACGAGAACACGCCGGAGCAGCTGTTGCACGGGCCTTCGGAGTGCAAAGAGAATTACTTTCTCCCCGGACCGTCGGATCTCTCGAAGCAGCTCGACTGTTGTGACCAGTTTCGCCGAGGTAGCAACGAGATCGGAACAGGGAAAGTTCTCGAAAACGGTGTCGTTTTTCTCTGCCAAGTAGGGATGGTCGGAAATATCCCTCAGAAGGTGCAGTGTGGAAAGAACAAGGTTTCTCGGGCTTTCCGCCAGCCTCCGAGCCTCGCTCAGACGCTCCACCGCCTCTCGGTAGACCGTATCCTGGTAAGTGGGCATAGGACGAGGATGCTTGGACACGTGTTTCGGCGGAAGGCCCGTGAGAATATCCTTTTTCATGCGACGTTTAAAGAAACAGCCGAACCTTCCCCTGATCCGCTCCCCCAGGACATGCACATCGCACTCGGAACTCATCGAAGCGCTCTTGTACTGTTTGTTGAACTCCTTGGCACTCCCCAGAAGACCGGGCATGATGAAATCGGTGATGCACCAGAGATCGACGAGAGTGTTTTCCACGGGAGTCCCCGTGGCGGCTATGCGAAGGTCGGCCTTCAGTGCCTTGGCCGCATTGGTGACAAGAGTTCCAGGAGTCTTTATCTTCTGGGCCTCATCAAGAACAACCACCGCCCAGTCTACGGCGCAAAAAACCCGCTGGCGCCTACGGAGCGTCTCATAGGTGGTGAGATAGAGCCCCAAGGGAGATGGAAGGTGTTTCTCTCCTCTTTCACGAAAAACAGAATCGTCCCCGACCCCTCCGTACAGCGCATGAACATCAAGAGATCCATTCGGGAAAAATCTGCGGTATTCCGCCTCCCAGCTTTCCAAAAGAGCCACGGGAGCGACCACGAGGTAGGGTTTTCTTTCTCTGTTGCGACAGACATCGTGCCATTCCAGGAATGCCAGGATCTGGAGCGTCTTGCCCAATCCCATGTCATCCGCGAGGAGCCCCCCGGGACTACTCCCTTCGTGCAACCTGACAATCTGTTGGAGCCAGGCAATGCCTTCCAACTGGTGCGGCAGGAGGGACATGTCGGGAGCCAGGTTCGGGGGCATCTCGCAACGGTGTTCCAGCGCTCCCGATCCCGCCACGTTCTCGGTGAACTCCAGTTCTTCCACGTTTTCGTAGATGATGAGCACCTTTTCGCCCCGAGATTCCCCATCAATGCCGCTTCGGGGCTCTCGAACCCGCCCTGGGGCGGCGCACAACTGTTTCTCCGATCGAGCCGCGAGTTTTCGAGCCTGCTCCAGAGAGATTTCTACGGTGCCTGCGCCCGTCGCATCATCCACAACGACACGATCCTCCTGCCGGATTTCGGCCGACCGAATCGCCTCGACCAGAGCCTCCTGCTGTTCCCTGTTTCGAACGAGGATTTTTCTCCGCTCTCCTGTGGACTCCTCGACGAGGAGTCCCTCGAACCACTCGGATTTATACGGAGTGACGAAAGGATAGTAGCGGGGTTTGTAAAAGCCGATCTCCTTGACTCTTTCACTGAAAGAGTCAAGATCGACCAGATCGGGATCGAAGTACTCCTCCGGATGGGCGATGAAATCCTGCACGTCTTTCGACGGAACACGGGCGTGTTTCTTGATCTTGACAAGCTGCTCCTTCTGTTTTTCCGAGAAGACGACCCTCCGGACAGAGCCGCCGGGAAGGTCCTCCACATACATGTCGCGGATCTTGTGGCCACTTCCCACCTCCCGGGCGAAACGATCCCGGTCCACATCGAGAGTGGGGAGATCCGGAGCGATCCGCAGGCCCTGCTCGTTCTTCTCCATACGAATGCCCAGCTTTTCCGGGACATCGACGATGGTGTCGGACAGCAGCGCTTCGAGTTCGACGCCCCCCTGAGACGCCAGGAGCTTGATTTCCCTAAGTTCACGCAAGACCATGGCATGGTTCTTCGTCCCGTCAGGCCGGTTGAACCGGTCGAGTCTTTCGCAGAGCTTGTACAGGTTCAATGACAACGCGTAACGGAGCTTGTTCTGCTCCAGAAGAAAACATCCCTGGCGCTTCAGATCCAGTTTCTCCCCGTGGTAGTGCACGTAGAATCCCCATTTGAAGCGGAAATCCGCGTCATGGAAGTCCCCTTCGGTCTCAACGCGAAGTGCGAAGGGATAGGGTTCGGGAAAACCCAGCATCATCATCTCTCGAACCGACACGCCACACCCGTCCGCAGCGGAATGAGACGTCTCTCCGTAAAGGTTCGCCGCTTGTTCGTAAGTAAGTTCGATTCCCTGCTCGGATGGACGAGCGAGCCCATTCTCAAGGAGCTCGCGAAGAATACCCTCGCGAAGTTCCCGCTCCGCAGAAGAGGCGTTCTCGTCGCTCGAAGGAATGAACACTGTTTCGGGAAAAAGCTCGATTGCGTTCATGGCACAAGATGTATCCTTTCTTTGAGCCAAGTTTGCAGAACCTCCTGCCAACGACGCGTGCCCGAATGATGGATGAAGCGCCCTTCCCCGGCAAACCAATTGTGCGTTCTGCTGAATTGCGGAAGTGATGGTTTTTTCAAGTCGCCGATCATGAGAGGTTCGTCGGATTTGCCATCGAGCACGAGTCGAAACTTTTCCAACCCGTGCCGTGTAAGGTTTCTCCTGTTATAGATATAGAACGCGTTGCCGGCTTGGCTGAATTCCACGAGGAGATGCTCGCCGTATTCCATCACTAGGGCGGCACCCTGTCCATTGTTGTTGAGTGTGCCAACTCTGTTCATGAGCGCCCGAATGTTTCCCTCCGCGCCGGTCTTCCCGAAAGTCTCCCGCACTTCGCCACCCTTAAGATTCTCCTGCACTTTGCCGGCATCCCGGAGAACGTCTCGCCGTTCCGCGGGTCCGCAGAAGATGCGGACGGAGACTTTCTTGGCGTAAGGCAACCAGAAGTCTCGCCGCTCTTCGTTGCGGATGAGTTTTTCAAAAAAGAAACCGATGAGATGCTCGCCGATCCAAATATTAAGAATTTCCCTTACTCTCTCCAGGTCGTTTTTTTCTCCTAGGGTGATACCGGGCCACTCGGACCATGCTCCTCGTTCCTGGGGGTCTCCAATTGCACTTGTCGCAATGCTTTTCAGTTCTTCCTTCCATGCGGCGCCGACAGCCGTGTTCGCGTGTACCCAGAGGATGAGCAAAACAAGAAGCCGTTTCAAACCTACCCCTCCGGCAAAATGCCGGAGAGACGGAAGAACGAGCGGCAGGAATTCCGGAACTCTTCCCAAACGACCGGACATTTCAAACAGACTGAACAAGCCGCCACAGAGATAGGCCGGCGCATTCTTCACCGTCAGGAACATGGGCATGTCACCGGAAGATCCCCAGTCCGGTTCTCTGTCACGAGAGAGAAATTCCGTCAAAACCTCCCGGGTGGTATCCAGCAGGCGACGCCCCAGTTCCATCGGCCCGTCACCGGCAAAAAAAAGCGTTCGGAATCGGTTGACTCCGTGGATGATTCCGTTCTTCCGAGGTGTCTTCCCGGAAAGGACCTTCAATTGGCTTTCGAGACTCTTCTGCAGAAGGCTCCTCGGCCCGGGGTGCATTCCGTACCATTCACGAACAAGGAAGAAAAAGAGAATACGGAAAATGCGCCGGGATAGATTTTCTTCGAAGAGGCGCAGTGCTTCAGGGAAATGTTTCCCCATCATGATGGGTTCACATTTCCCTCCGTCGTTGAAATCCAGCGCCCAGGCCAGGTGCTTCCTCTCCCGTGCGGAGGCGAAAGCTCTCCGCAGGCTTTCCCTACCTTCGACGGCTACCAGAAGAAAGTGTTCGTACACGATTTTCCTGTCCATTGCCCCGGGAGCACGGCCCTCTCCATTGAAGCGGACGAGGATTTCGTTCACTTTTTTCACGACACCCTGAAGCCGTTGTCGTGTCTCCTGAGCAACGAGCTTTCCCTCCAGCTTCAATACGAGATCAAATCGAAAGGGGATTTCCAGGAGGGTACGGGTTCGCTCCAGATCGTTCATCGCCTCACCGCTCCGACGGCCTGACCGTCTGTTGCCACTTTTCCAGAAAAACCGCAATCTTCTCCTCCGCATTGGTCCGAACGCGAAATTCCACTCGACGTGAGGCGTTTTTGTCCTCCGCCCCCCCGATGGAAACGAGTTGACTGGACGAGAGTCCGTTTGCGGTGATTTTGCTCCGAACCCAATTCCGAACCTTTTCGTCGTTCACCGTTCCCAGAGAATGGCGAAGGACATTCCGGGTCCGGTTCTGCGANNATTCAAGAAATACGCCTCCTCCGCATCCGCCCGGCCCGCCCATTCGCTTGAGGTGTGTCCTTCGATCCGTATCTCTTCGATGGAGTCCCTGTACTTGTCGGAATAAAGAATCGCAACGTATCTCGGAAAGAAATCGTCGATTATGTTTTGGAATCTTGCTTTTACCGTATCTTTTCCCTGGTCGAAAAGGACCTCCGGCTCGGTGAAGCGCAGCGAAAGGGTTGCGCTGTCCAAAACGGCGGACCACCGTGGCAGATCGTCGGCGAACTCGCGGTTCATGTCCTGATACAGTTCCTCCCGGAGAAGGCGATAGTCTTCGGCGAAGCGGACTTTCTGTTCAAATTCGTCCTCCAGCCGAAGAAGTGTGGAAGCCAGGATGAGAACGAACACCAGCAGGAGTCCCGCCATAAGATCTCCTGTCGATTGCGCGAAGGGGTTCTCCTCACCGGACGCCGGAACCTGTCGCGTTTTCGTTCCCGCCTCTTCGAACACCGCCTATTTCCTTCCTTTGGAAGCGACGAGGCCATGATCTCCCACAAGCTTCGACCACTTGTCGAGCGCCTCCTCCATTTCGTCCACCGCGTCGGAAAATCCGACAACCGCGTTTTTCAACGGATCCGCAAACTGCTGGAGACAGTCGTTGAGCTGGCTCTTGACCTGTTTCTGATATTCTCCCAGTCCCTGTCCCAGCTCACTGAAAATCCCCCGAAGTCCTTTCTCGATGGTCTGAAACCTGCCTACATAGTCATCGTTGAGCTTACGGAGCCCTTCCAGGTTTTTCTGCATCTCCGCAGCAACATCGGCATGGCGGGCAAGGAGCGTCCGGTTTCCTTCTCCGAACACTCCCATGGTTCTCACGAGTTCCGTTTGCGCTTTATTCAGCCCCTCCGTCGCGGTCACGATCTCTCCCATCATGCTCCGGGCGGCTTCCAGAGCGTTCAGGAAATCCTGGGTGGAGCAACGGAAACCTTCCTGAAGGTCCCTGCCGTCTTTCATGGACGTACCAAGGGAAACCGTCACTTCCGAAAGCGCCATAAAGCTCTTTTCCTGCTCGCTGAGCAGCGATGTCAAGCGCTCTGCGAAACCGTCGGTGAGAGCACCGAAACTTTCCGCTCCTTTCTGAAATTGTGCTCCAAGGCTTTGCATCACCTTATCTGTTTCCTCCCGGAGGCGGCCCGACGAGCCTTCCATGGACTGTTCAAGTTTTTCCGCGGCGGCCGTCAATTTTCCGGAGGCATGCTCAAGGCTGCGAGAGAGTGTCTCCGACACCCGAGATGCCGTATTGAGCGACTCGTCCGTGGCCTGGTTCATGTTTCTGTTCATGTGATCCACCTGTTCCCGGAAGGATCCCACCACGGTATGCAGCTCGTGGGGAATCTTTTCCAGCGCCTCACCGGATCGGACCATCATCCGGCTCAGTTCGCCAAGCTGTTCCTGCGTGCTTCCCGAGACAGCATCATGGAAGGATGCGATCATTTCCGCCATCCCTTCCCGGAGACGCTCCACAATGAGTTCGCTCAGCTCCTCCGTGGATTTTCCCTTTTCCTCGCGGAGCATCTCGATAGCCGTAGAGAGCTGTCCCAGTGTGGCCGACAGGGAGTGCTCCACCGCTTCACCGATAGCGTTCGCCAGATTGGAGGAAAAATTTCCGAGGGATTTGCTCTGTTTTTCCGCCTCCCCCAAGAGATCTCGCAAAAAATGGGAAGGACGGGTTTCCATACCTTCCTCACGCAACAGAAACAGATTTTCCAGCGAATCCGCGACACTTGACCGAATCAGTTCCGCCTGCTGCTTCTTCCGAATCTGCGCCGACTGCTCCGGCGAAAGCCGGTAATTTCCGTCCAGGTGGCGGACGAGATGCTGCGCTTTTTCATCCAGTGTCCGGAACCCAAGCTTTTCAAGGAAATTAAAAAATATAGAAAGGAGCATGCCCCAGATAGACGTGGCAAAAGCTGTGTTCATACCGAAAAGAAGCGAGGAAATGCTCGTCCGAATCGCCTCGGTACTCCCCGTGTCAAATCCTCCCACTCCGTAGGCGAGGCCGACGAACGTCCCCAAAATTCCCCAGCCGACGAAAAGGCCGGGGAGCATGGTCCAGTAGCGAACGTTCATGGAGCGCTCCAGAATTTTCGCCGCCGAAAAGAAAGCGTCGGCTCCCGTCTCCGTCTTTTCCTGCCCTTCCCAATGCTGGACGAAGGTGGATCGATACTCGTTCCAAAGAACCGCAAACTCCTGCAGAATCTGCAGGCTCTCCGGGGGGAACGCATTCCGTGGTGTCTGCTCCATGATCCGATCGCACGCATCGCGGAACAACCGATTTTTCTTGAGGAAAGACACAAAAGAGACTCCGAAAAAAACAAGAGAGGCGGATATGAAATAGGCAGTTATGCAATCGGACGAAAACGAGAAGAAATCACGAAGTTGAAATGGAAAAAGGAACCGGAGCACTTCCCCAAAGATCTGCATGCCATCCCCTCCGGTTTTTTTGTTGACTCCGGTAACATTTTCGACAACGTTTTCAACAAAAACAAAAGTATCAAAAACAACCTTGACGAGCTGTTCAAGGTTTTCCTTCAGGGCGTCAAAACCGTCTCAAATTATATACATGTTTTGCTTCTTCATAAAGACATGAAAACAATGAGCCGCTTCGCCCTGGACGAAGACAATCGGTAGAATCCGAAGAGCACGAGAGCGCACAGACCGTGAACTGTTTCGGACAAAAGCTGTGCTCACAGGGGTACGCACGAAAGCGTGGGGGCAGAGCAGGTGAACGAGGTCACTTTCAAAAAATCGGGATTCTTCCACGACACGCAACGACTCCTCCGAGGAGCCGAAATCTTTCCACGGGAAAGCGTGATTTCTTCGGAAAGCCCGGATCTCTCCGCGATAGACTGCATCGCCTTTCCCGCAGAGAAGACCGCCACCCCGCCCGGCAGGAGGGACTCGGAGCGTGGGGCACTTCGGTGGAAAAATCTCGGCATCCCCGGAAAGAGCAGCTTTCCTGAAAAAAGCGCCCGCCGCGGAAGGCACCCGCTCCCCCACGTCCATTCCGCATCTCTTCCCGCCTCGTTCCCGTTTCTCCCTGTCTGATTCCACCTCTTCTCGGCTATTCCCGCAGGAAGCCGAGTTCCCGGAGGCGGATCTCCATGGCCTGATTGGAGACATGGTAGCGCTTCGCCAGGGCGTCATCGCTGTAGCGGAACCACTCCCGGGAGAGGAAGAGTTTCGGCATGAGCAGCTCCGCGGCAAAGCGGTCCGCCTCGCGGTCGTAGATTCTGGGGCGCTTCGGGCCCGCGCCCTCGCCGTAGCAGGCGTTGACCGGCGGGTGATTCAGCACGGCGTGGCCGATTTCGTGGGCCACGGAGAAGCGTCTTCGGGCCCAGTAGGCGTTGCGGTTCACTCCGATGACCCCCTTCGATCCGACGCGCACGAACACGGCGTCGAACTGGTCGGAGGCGCTCTCAAAAAGGGGAATGCCCAGATGCGCGGCGATCCGGACGGCGTTTCCCGCGAGAGGAGGCGCCTTCCATGATTCCCGATGACGGCCCGGCCTTTCTGGAGCTTTTAGGCGAAGTGGCGGAAGTGTACGGGCGGGACAAACTCACGCCCCGGGCGGCGCGGACTGGAACACCGTCCAGGGTGCGCGCCTCGGGCGCATCGCCGCCACGAACCGGGCGAACGGGCACGCTCTTCCTCCGGTGCGCGACGCCGCCACGGGAAAGCCCCTCGATGTGATTCCCCAAAACGCGAGCACCGAAGGCGAGACCGCTTCCGGAGATGCCAACGCCGCCCAAGAGGCTGAGGGCAACGCCGGGACTTGCCGAGGCTCCGACGCGACCGGCGCCACCCAAGAGACCGAG
>DIMS01000112.1 GCA_002425685.1 Synergistaceae bacterium UBA5560
AACATGTGGGGCAACCCCACCCGTGCTCCCGAGGCGGCATGGCCCACGAAATTTCCCACCCCCATGATGGTGGCGAACTGGGTGAAGAAGATGAGGAAAAAGGGCAGACTTCCGCCGCCGATGACATATTCCGCGTAACTCGAGGTGGCCTTGTCCTTCACTTTCCAGGAAATGACGAGGAAGGCGAGACAGAAGCCTATGGTGATGATCCACAACCAGGTGCCCAATGCCATGAGTCGATCCTCCCCTTTCACGTTCTCCGGGGATCATCGGGCCGTCCGAAAAATCCGACACGTCGATGACCGATCCGACCTCGTCGCCGGCGGAAAAATCCACGCAACGCATTCCCGCCGGAGTGGAACGAAGAGATTGCGGCATTTCCGCACGCCCGCGGCACCTCCGTCGTCTCCACACGCCATGACCGCTCCGCAGGAAGAGGGGCCCGCTCCTCCTTCGGCAAAGCATCCCTGAAACCGGGCCGACCGCCTCCGGCGGCATCCGCCCGACACGCACACGTTGAGAGAGTCTGCTGTTTCCGAAAAACCCCCTACGCTACCTTGGCGTCGATAAAACGCCCCGGGTGCAGTTCCGTCAGATCCAGTTCTGTCCTGCGTCCGCAGACAAGATCCGCGAGGAACTTCCCCGTCACGGGAGCCAGCGCGATGCCGTCCCCCTCGTGCCCGGCGGCGATGAAATAGCCGGGATGCCGGGGCGACTCGCCGAGGATGCACTTCCCATCCACGCAGGCCGGACGGAGACCGGAGAAGGAGCGCACCACGTGGACCTGGCCGAGGATAGGAAAGAGTTCCACCGCCTTTGCGGCCACCGCGTCGAGGGCTTCTCCGGTGGTTCTCTTGTCGAACCCCACGTTTTCCCTGGTGCTGCCGATGAGATAGTTGCCGTGCCAGGTTCTGGAGAAGGCGAATCCGAGCCCGAGCCTGCGGGAACGCTCGTCCCGCCCGGCCATGTCGGGGCGAAGCTTGGAGACGATGTACTCGGAACTCCAGACGTTCGTTTCGCCGGGAAGCCCCACGGCCTCGGTGACGAGAATCTGTCCGCGCCTGGGCACGATGGGCAGCTCCAGACCGATCTGGGCGGCGAGCTGTGCCGCCCAGGCTCCGGCGGCGTTCACCACGAGATCGGCACGATAACGCTCCGTCTCCGTGGCCACCTCCCATCCGCCTCCGGGAAGAGCACGAGTGGCCGTCACCGCTGCACGCTTGCGGAGACGCATGCCCTTCCGCTCACCCGCGGCGCGGAAGGCCGCCATGACCTTGAAGGGATTCGCCTGGGAATCGTCGGGACAATACGTGGAGGCCACGATGGAGGGACCGGCGCAGGGCTGGCGCCGCAGTGCCTCCCGCCGATCCAGCATCTCCACCGAGAGGCCGCAGGCCCGCTGCCGGGTGACAAAATCCTCCATGATCGCCAGGTGCGCCTCGTTCTCTATGAGAATCATGCCTCCGAGGTTCTGGAATTCCACCTTCATGTCGAGCTCCGCTTCGAGCGTTCTGTAGAGATTGCGGCTCAAAAAGGTCATCTCCAGAAGCACTCCGGGCTTTTTGGACTGAAAGAGAATCATGTCGTCGCAGGATCCGGAGGCGCCGCAACCGGGCTCGCCCTTCTCCAGAACGAGCACCTGTTTACCCTCACGGGAGAGATAGTAGCCGCAGGAAAGACCGATGATGCCCCCACCGATGACGATTGCGTCGAATGCCTTGTCTCCGTCCACGTTCGTCGCGCTCCTTCCGGGAAAACCGTGCTGCTCATCTCATGAGTAGCAATGAAATGTTCTGAAAAAACGCCTTGCGGTCGCGCAAGGCGCCTTTCTTCCCCTTTTCGCCTACTTGGGATGATAGTGATGCCAGTAGGCGTTCACATCCTCCATGAGTCCGTCGAGGTGCTCCACCATGCAGATCTCCGCCCGGTCCGGCTTGTGGTCCCGAATGGCCTCCAGGATTCTGAGATGCCCCGTCACATAAGGAGAGGCCACTTTTTTCCGCAGATGCTCGAAAAGGCGGGACTGCTGCCCCGACATGGAGATGATGGCGTAGAGAATCTCCAGGGCCTTGTTTCCTGAGGCGGCGGCGATAGCCTTGTGAAAGGCCCGGTCCTCGTCGGCGATGCTGCCTCCCTGGTCCCGGAGCTCCTTCTGTCGTTCGAGGATCTCTTCCATGTGCCGTACTTCCGCGTCGTTCGCCCGCTCCGCGGCGAGGCGCACCGTGGAGCGTTCGATGGCTTTCCGGGCCTCCAGAACCATGAGAAAATTCTGCAGCACGTTGGTGTTGATGATGGCGTCGAGCTGCTCCTTGTAATAATTCCGCTCCCGGAGTTCCTGGGAAAGGCGAATCGCCTCCTCGCCCTTGGGCGTGATGACCCGCCCCTTGAACTTCTCCTTTTCCAGATATCCCAGGCTCTCCAGCCGATTCAACGTCCGCCCGATGGTGGCGGGACTGACCGAGATACCCCTTCCCTCCAGAAGCTCCACGAGGTTCCACGAACCCATCGGTTCGGAGCTGTCGGAGAGGATCTCCAGAATCCGCAGCGTCTTGTCGTCCAGCAGAAGTCCCATGCCGCCTCCTCCCGGAAACGATGCCGCTGCGGAACCGAACAGAGCACTCACGAGACGCACTCCTCCGGGGCAATACCAACGCGCTTTTCCACCGGCACTCTCGATATGCTGCTCATCACATGAGCAGCATAATCTCTTTTGCTCTCTTTTGTCAACCTTTCCTCCTCCGTTCTCTCGAATACACGGAACAAACGTGTTTTTTCTGTTTTTTTCACGATTTTTTTCCTCTCCCGGGAAATGGTCTCCATGGGGCCAGAGTGTTTTCACAGTCGTGGAAATACCATTTTTCCCCGCTCTTTTCTCCTCCGGGTCAGTCGCCGAAACAGCTTCCGCCGATGAACTCCCGGAGGATCGACGCGTTCGGCACATTGCCCTCGGGGATGAAGGGAACGAAGTGGAGCATGGAGAGGAGCCGTTGGGCCTCTCCGAACACGGGAGAGGTCTCGGGAACGGTCCGG